>CAYUTF010000148.1:0-3787 GCA_964447495.1 uncultured archaeon | reverse complement strand
CTAATGATAAAGGTTTAATTCTTGAAGCAATTAAGAAGATGGATGGTACTTTTGAATATGAAGACTGGATTAATATCAAATTAGAAGAAATCATAATTGGACGCATAACCAAGAGACAAAGAGAGTTAGTTACTGTATTTGATGCTAATAATCAAATTTTTCTAGTTAATGGTTTTATTTTATCAAGATTTACTTCTGAACCTTTAAAAAATTCTATAGATGATTTAAGGAGTAAACCAAGTTTAATATATGAGGGGATAAAGCCATTAAATTTGAAAGCAGATTTAATATCTCCGATCTCATATTGCATTGCATTTGATTTAGTAAAAAGATTAGAGAACTTTGAGACTTCAAGAAGATTAGCAGTTAACCAAGTAATAGAAAAAGAAGAAAAGAAGAAAGAAATAAAGAGAAACGCTATAATACAGATACAACAAGAAAGTACTTTGAATTGGATTGAAAGAAGAATTACATCTGCATTAATGGGAATTACACGTAAAGGGATTAACCCTAATCAGTTTTATTGGCAAGAAAAAGATACGAAAAATTGTACAGAGAATATTAAAATGCATAGTGAAAAGAATAATAATTATTTTGCAGGATTTGTTGATTATTATAATTTTGCTACAGAAAAGCTTAAAAAATTTGTTCCGGAAAAATTGTTTTTAGACATAAATAAGATTAGAATCGAAGTTCAAACAATAATTAATCAAGTTTTAAATGAAAGATTAGGGCGTGACCCGAATTCTAATGAAATTGAAAACATGCTTGATGGAGAAAGGTATGTGATTTCAATACAAATTGCTAAAAAAATTGGAAAATTATTGGATGATGCCTTATATTATAAATTCAAAAATAAATAAAGCTTTCAGAATTGAAGGTAGACTTATAACAAAAATATTAAAATCATCAAAATTTTACTTAATTACATTTTATTAAATTTCTTTTATAACTTGAGAAGGTTTATATGTCTTGGATTAAGAAAGAATTGAACTATTTAAAAGATTCCTTTTCCCAGATCCTAAATGGATTTTTATTATTCATTCTTGTTTCTTCTGGCTTGGGATGTGCTATTCTTTTAAATTATTTTGAATTAAATGGGACTATAATTGCTTTCCTTAGTGTTATTATTCAAGTTATAGCACTTATTTTAAGTTATTTTTTGGTGCGAAAGTACTTCATCGAAAAAGATGAGAAACATCCTGAAGATATTAAAAAACGTTAAGCTTCAAATAATTATTCACAATATTTTTCCCAGGGTCTTTTATCTATCTTATTTAATAGTAAATATTCTCTAATTTCAGTGTTTAGAATTTCAGGATCAAATTCCCAAGCTTCTTTTTTATTGAAAGAAACACACTTAATTTTACTTAGATTTAGTATCGATTTTATTAATAATCCATAACTTGCTACTTGAGGCATTGAAATAAGAAAATTACCTTCGGGTTTATAATCAACAACTTTAATAATATCGTTTTCAATTTGAATTAAATCAATGTGACCTGTTATAAATTCTTCTCCAAATTCTTTCCAAATTGGTACTTCAATTGCCACTGAATTTTTATCTTTTATCAATATATTTTTTAAAACGGGTTCATGCCCCGGTATCTTTTTAATTCCATTTTTTCTAAAATTATCATACACTTTTTGGACATATAAAGGTAATTTTGAATTTGCATCTAAATAGGAAACGCTTCCTTGCCTTATCAATTTTTTACTAAAACTAGTAATATAAGTATGTTTAATTCCTCTTATTTTGAATTGAGAAACTCGTGGTGAATTAATAGAATTAAAAAGTTCATTTGGAATTAATCCCAAGTGAATATTTTTAAAATAGGAACGCATCCTTATAAATTCTTGGCGATTTCCAAAAAGTTGAGAGATTTTCTGTTTATGATTAACCTCATTCCAATTAAATGCATACGGAATTTTTCGGTGTACAAAAATCCTCTTCTTTAACAAGATAAATATAATCCTCTTTAATTTTTAAGAATTAAATGCTTCTATCTGAAACAAAAAATTACATAAATAATAATGTAGCAATTTATTAAAAAAAATATATTAATTATTTATTAATACTCTTTCAATTCAATTAAACTCATTAGGCTATAATAAAATTTAAAGCTAAAAAGACATTTTAAAATATAATAAATCGCTAAAAGGACTTGTAGCCAAGCCTGGATATGGCGTCGGACTTCTAATCCGAAGATCGCAGGTTCGAATCCTGCCAGGTCCATTCTTAAAATACATTATCATATTAAAATTCTTAATTTATTTGGGGGTAAATTTTAAAGAATTCTATTTTGAACTTAATTTTACATCAATAGATATCAGATCCGAATTGGGGGAGTACGATTTTACTTTTTTAGCAGAGATAATCTCTTTAATTTCGAACTTATAATCAGTTAAAGAATTTGTTATATTTTTTATGGCTAAATCAATTGGATCGGGCTTAGCGCAGAATTGATAATTATGGATTATGCCTCCACTTTTTTTTATTAAAAAACAAGCTACATCGAGAAACTCTATCGAACTCTCAGGTAAATTCATTATAATTCTATCCACTCGATTATGTAATAAATGACCCTGTTTATTATCAGGATCTAGTAAGATTTTCGTATCAATGTTGTATGCAAATACTTTTTTTTCTACTTTGTTTAATAAAATATTCTCTCTCAGGTACTTATAGGCATCAGAATTGATATCAAATGAATATATTTTTACATCTCTATTCTTTGCTATCTGAATTGAAAAAGGGCCTACCCCCGCAAACATATCTACAATTAATTCCCCTTCCTTTATTTCAGAATTGATGATTCTTTGGCGTTCACTTACTAATCTGGGAGTAAAGTAAACCTCTTTTATGTTTAATTTAAAAATAGCGTGATTCTCTTTATGAATAGTTACAGGTTCGTCGGTACCATATAATATATGTAACGGTCTTAATCTATATTCACCTTTGACTTGACCAACTTTTTCATATACAGATTTAACTGATTTATTTACAATTGTTATAGCTTCAGCTACTTCAGTTTTTAAGATTTTCTTTTCTTTATCTAAAAAACCATTCAGTGTGGGAAATTCAACTATAGCCGTAGACCCGATGATATCAAATGATTTAGGTATTAATTTAAGCGCACTTTCAGGTAGTCTGTTTTTTAATATATGCTCAATTTTCTTAAATTTAAATTTAGAATTAAGTGTAACTTTTCTTTGTACTATTTCATACTGAATTGACTTCATTAAATCATTAAGTATAATCTTTTCTTTTACAATGGCTTCATTTAGAGGAATTAAAACATGCTTCTCTTCTTTGATAAATTTATATCGGTGATCTATGAGAGATTTAGATTTAAATCGTTTATCAACTAAATTGATAAAATTTTGGACATTTTCTTTATCTAATTTTATAAACTGATTTTCCTTTTGATAAATTTTCTCCTTAGAAGTCATCATTTGTGAACAGAATTGAAAATCTTCTCTTTTGATCTTTTATTTTATTAATTAATTTGCTATTTAATTCATTTGATGCCTTAGAACATCTAATTAAAACCGTTCTATCGCATATAAAATTGCTTTTTCGAAATACCATTTCATGATCATTTAATAAAGTTAAATTAGGGTCCCCATATCCGTAAAAACTATCACATATCTCATCAATTTTAATAATTACGAGAAATCTCATTCCTTGTCTTATTTTCTTTTTAATTGCATCATTTAAATCATAACACGCTTTAGTTGCTTTAACTCCTAAAATACATGTTCCTTTTTGTGTAATAGAGGATTC
>CAYUTF010000147.1:1888-5929 GCA_964447495.1 uncultured archaeon | reverse complement strand
GCGTGTATGAAACATGTTGGTGTGAATGTAGCATCTGATGCTTTTATGACTGCTTGTTATGCGGGAGCAAGAGGAGGTATGGTTTTAATTTCTGCAGATGATCCTAATTGCTTTTCGTCACAAAATGAGCAGGATAATAGATATTTTGGATTACATGCTCTTGTTCCAGTATTTGAACCCTCCAGCCCCCAAGAAGCCAAGGATATGATTAAATACGCTTTTGATTTTTCAGAACAATTTCAAAGTCTTGTGTTATTTCGAACAACTACAAGATTAAATCATGGAAGAGGAGACGTAATTTTAGGAGATATCAATAAAATAACAAGAGAGTATAGTTTTGATTGGGATAGATCACGCTGGGTCTGTTTACCTTCACATTCTCGCGTTTTAAGAGTACGACTCTTAGAGCGTTTGGAAGATATTACTGAATTTGCAGACGATTTTCCATTTAATCATCTTTCACTATCGAAAGAAAAAGTTAAGGGAATTCGATATGGGTTCGTAGCGACAGGTGTTCCATATGCTCATCTAATTGATGCACTAAATCACTATGATCTAGGAGATAAAGTATCTATTCTCAAATTAGGATTAGTTTATCCTCCACCTAAGAATTTAATAAAGGACTTTTTCAAAAATGTAGATGAGATCTTGGTAATAGAAGAATTAGAACCGTTTTTGGAGAATATCTTAAAACAGTTGGCTTATGAAGAGGGCATCTCAAAAGAGGTAATAATTCATGGAAAAGACTACTTTCCTCAGAATGGAGAATTTCCAGCAGAATTATATTTAGATATTTTAGCAAGATTTATGGACTTAGATTATGAAAAAGTATCAGTTCCAGAGGATATGATCATCATCCCTCCCAGATTACCCATTTTATGCCCTGGATGTAGTCATCGGGCTACATTTTATGCATTAAAAAAAGTAGAAAAAAAAATGCACACGAAATTTGTTAATTCTTCCGATATCGGATGTTATACACTTGCAGTATATAAACCTTTAGAAGGTTTAGATACAGAGATCTGTATGGGAGGTTCTATTGGTTTAGCTAATGGAATTTCAAAAGTTCAACCAAAAGAAAATCCTGTATTGGCGATTTTGGGTGATTCTACTTTTTTCCATTCGGGAATTCCAGCATTAATTAATGCTGTTTACAATCAAAATGAGATGTTAGTGATTATTTTAGATAACCTCTCAACTTCAATGACGGGATTTCAAGATAACCCCGGAACAGGAATTAAGATTACAAAGGAACCGGGAACAAGAGTGATTCTGGAAGATCTTGTAAAAGGGTGTGGAATAAAGCCTGAAAATTTGTGGGTTGAAGACTCAAATGATGTCTCAAAAATGGTTGAAAAGTTAGAGGAAGCTGTTAAAGCTAAAGGAGTGAGAGTATTTATCTCTAGGCATGTTTGCTCATTAATTGAAATTAATCAATTTCGTAAACAACAAATTACACCTCCAATAATAAAAGTTGATCCCGAGAAATGTATTGGCTGTCTTATTTGTGTTAACCAGTTTGGATGTCCGGCTATCATGTTTGATGACATTAATAAGAAAGCTATGATAGATCAATCAACTTGCCGAGGATGTGAAGTTTGTATAGACGTTTGCCCTCAAGAAGCTATATTTAAGGAGTCAGAATAAAATTATGATTGATTATTTCTTTTATCCTAAATCTATCGCGGTAATTGGAGCAACAGCAAATCCTAAAAAGTTTGGTAATGCTGTAACGATAAATATTTTGAAAAACCAGCGTTTAAGAAGTGAGATCTTTTTAATTTCTCCAAAAAGTCAAGAAATAATGGGACAAAAATGTTATGCTTCAATATTAGATGTTACTAAAGATATTGATCTTGCCATAATTTTAGTACCAGCTAAGATTATCCAATCAGTCATTGATGAGTGTATTAAGAAAGAAGTAAAAGGAATTATAATAATTACCGCAGGGTTTAGTGAAATTAACGAAGAAGGAAGAAAGGAAGAAAATTCTATAGCTGAAAAATGCAATGCTGCTGGAATTCGTGTTATGGGTCCAAATTGCGTTGGAATTCAAAATATAGATATAAATCTAAATGCTTCCTTCATCCAAACCGCTCCGCATGGGAATATTAGCATGATTAGTCAATCTGGTTCATTTGGATGCGCGAGTTTTTATGCATTAGAGCAAGAAGGTTTAGGAATTTCGAAATTTGCAAATATAGGAAACAATATAGACATAACTTTCGTAGATGTACTTGATTTTTTTTATCACGATGCTAATTCAAAAATCATTGGAATTTATACGGAAACTCTTAGACATGGTAAAAAGTTTTTTCATAAAATAAAAGAAATTATTCCTTACAAACCTATTATTCTTTTAAAAGGAGGTAGAACTTCTACTGGAATGAAAGCCGCTAGTAGTCATACAGGTTCGATAGCCTCGAATTATCAGATTCTTAAGTCCGCAATAAACCAAGCAGGAGCAACATTATGTGAAAATGCTAGAGATTTTATAATTGCTCTAAAAACATTTTCTCGTTTACCTCTGCCCAAAGGAGAACGTATAGCTGTCTTAACGAATAGTGGAGGAAGTTCTGTACTTTTTAGTGACAAAGTAGAGGAATATCAATTAGAATTAACATCATTTACTAATAAACTTAAGCAAAAAATGAAACCTTTTTTAATCCCTTTAGTTAAATTAGTAAATCCTCTTGATATGATCGGAGGAGCTGCTGAAAAGCAATATTACAATATAACTAAACTTATGCTTGAAGATGATTCAATAGATATCGTTGTTGCATGTGTAGTTATACCTCCATTTTTAGAAATGAATTCCGATGAGCATTATCGAGGTATTATCAATGCCTGGAATGATACTGGAAGGAAAAAACCACTAATACCTTTAATCTTTTTTGGTGACAATTTTGAAAGTATAAGACAATTGGCACACAAACAAGATGCTCCTATATTTTATACTCCGGATGAAGCTGCGTATGCTGTGAAAATATTAGTTGAGAGAAAAAGATATTTATCTAACATTAATTAAGAGCCAGATAATTTTCTATTTTCCTAATTTCTCAATAACCACTAGCCCTTTATTTTTAAGAATTTCGGAACCTTGTTCATTGTCACTCAATTTTAAAATCACTAAAGGTTTATCATCAATTAGACTAGTGTAGAGATATTCAATATTAATTTGATTTTTTCCAAGCGTCTTTGCAACGTCATAAAGTCCAGAAATGTTATCAGATAATCTCACAGCGACTACTTCTGTAATAGAATAAAGATAATCTTTTTCCTCCAATAATGAGATACATTTATCGAATTGGTCAACTAGCAATAATAATAATCCATAATCTTCTGTCTCAGCTACTGTTAATGATCTAATGTATATCTTATTATCCATTAACACCTCGAAGAAACTAGCTAATTGTCCAGGTATGTTTGGTAGAAACACAGATATTTGTTTAATTGACATTGTTTTACGAATTAAAATATTTTTTGAATGATAATTTATCTTAATATGCCTTAATTTAATTAAAAAAATAGATTGTTTAAAAAGGATACTGAAATTAACAGTCTACTAATGGGAATGATTTCTACTTAATTTTTTATGCTTAATTTTCTTTTTTGTTCTACATAGAAGTTCAATTATAAAATTATTATTTCCATTTAATTCATTAAAAAATATTTTTTAGAGTATAATGGGTAATATAAGATGAGTTGGGATGTTAAAGTAAATGAGGAACTTAAATGGACCGCAAATGTCCGTGATCGTCTATATACTAAGGCAAATTTTGCACAAAAAAATAATTTATTAGCAATCAGTTGCGGAACGGGTGAACTACTTAAAGAAATAGGGATTAAATTTAATTTAAAATTATATGGAATAGATGATGATCGAGTGAAAATTGATTACGCAAGTATGAACTTAGCTAAGAATCAGATAGATGCATACTTAAAACAGGCAAAAATTTTAAATAGCAACTTTCAAAATAATTTTTTTGATATTATCATTACAAATTTCTATTTTGTATGGAAGAAGAACTTAAATGAAAT
>CAYUTF010000147.1:0-1788 GCA_964447495.1 uncultured archaeon | reverse complement strand
ATGAAAGAGAGTATCGATAAAGATATATATTTTTTATTTTTGCCATATTTTTCATATTATCTAAGTAAAAAATGAGACAATTAATCAATGACATTAAAATCATTTTATGATCATCATAAGAATTTTTCATCCCGATCTTTATTAGAATATGAGATATCCCCTGGAATAAAATGTAAATTTGATCTCTTATTAGAAAATTTTACTATTAAAAAAGAATTTAAATATGGTCTTGATTTGGGCTGCTCAGGAAACTCATTTTTATATTTTTTAAAAAATGTAAGAATAAAATCATTTTTGGATATTTCAAATATTCCATTAAGCCAATATACATATAAAGCTAAATCACTAATGAAAAAAAGAACTCATTTTATCTCATTCAATCCAATATGCGGAGATATTATTAAATTACCTTATATTAATGATTCATTTGATCTTGTGTGTTCATTAGATACCTTAGAACATATAAAAAAAGATTCTTTAGCTATTTCAGAAATAAGTAGAGTTTTAAGAAAAAACGGGATAACTATAATTACTGTTCCACATAGAAAGAAATATTTTACCTATCAAGATCACATCATTGGCCACTTTCGAAGGTATGAAATCGAGCAAATAACAAAACTTTTTGAAGAATATCATTTAAAATGTATAAGATACTTTAGTGTATATGGAAAATTAATGAAAATTGCGTTTCTACAAACATTAAATCCAAGCAAAACAGAACAGAGCTTATTAAGTTTACGTGAAAAATATCAATCAAGTTTATTTTTTAAATTACTTTGGAAAGTAGTGGTTAATTTAACTTCAAAGCTAATGAAAATTGATGCCAAGTACCACAAATTCAAGAATGGAATGAATTTGGGATTTATATTTATTAAAGTATAAAGAGGAAAGCTAATAATTCCAAATTATGAATAATCTTTCTTTAGAAGTTCAAAAAGCTTTTTGTATTCATCAATATATTTCTCATCGTTAGTTTCTTTTATTTTTTTCAATAATTCTACTGATCTCGATAAGATTTTTGATCTTTCTTTTATCTTATCAAAATATAGTTCTTTAGTTTTTTGAGATTTTGCTAATCTTAACTGATTTTTGAAATCCTTGATAGATGATTCAATTTCCTTTTGGTTATTTAAAACAGATTCGGTTAATTGTTTCTTTCTTTGTTCGAGTTTAATACAATTTTCACAAACTAATTTTTCCGATATTGGTTTTCCTTTTGGTTTCATAAATGGATTCCCGCAACGAGAACAAGGGACTAATTCAAGAACGAATTTTTTGTCGTCTGAATCTGGCATAATAAGAGCGTATGAAAATTTGAAATTAATTTGTTAGTAATTTAATAACTTTTTTGATTTTTTAATTTAATTACCTTTTTTTCACAAAATTTATGATGAAAAAGAGATTAACTTTTCTGTGGAAATAACATTTTTAATGGTTTTTATACTAATAGCATTAGGATTTGCTTCCGGAATTATAAGTGTCATCGCCGGAATCGGAGGAGGTGTTTTATTTGTAAGTATAATGACAATCATCTTTTTAATTCCAATTGATATAGCAAGGAGTACCTCCACTTTTATTATATTAACCCCTTCTTTTGCTGGTTTTATTACCTATTTGAAACAAAAGAGAACAACAATAAAACTTTCCTTGTTTTTTGCTGTGTTCTCAATTCTTGGAAGCATTTTAACAACAATATTATTTTTATTTATCCAAATTGATAATACTATCTTAAAAATCTTATTCGCCTCAACATTACTCATTGCTGGTGGAAATATGATATACAAAGCA
>CAYUTF010000146.1:0-5938 GCA_964447495.1 uncultured archaeon | reverse complement strand
TTTTTCTTAGCATCATCTTGAGTCTGTAATAATAACTTTTCTTTTTGTTCTTCAATAGCAATTAAAGCCATTAAAGCTTCTTTATAAGTCTTAGGTGTATTTAATCTTGATTGTTTTTCAATTTCAATAAAATAGTTTCTAATATCCATTCCAATTTTGGACCTCTGAACCATAGCAATATGTTTTGCCATTTCTAGGGTTATTTGGTGATTGGAAATTATTTTTACCCTTTTGCCTCTAATAGCAGTAAAATCGGTACTTTCCGATTTTTCGGAAAGTACTAAAAAATCTACGTTTTCAACAAAACCGTAATCAATCATCCTATTCATCCAGGCTGTATATCGTTCATTAATTCCCAATTTTTCGTGTAAATCTCTTCCTAAAACTGTTGGATTTTCATTATCATAACTTACTAAAATTAATTTATTATTCATTATTATTCCTCCATTTTAAATTCCTAATATTTTATATCTGCTTGTAGCCCACGCAATCAAACTATCGGGTATATGGTCATCAATCTTTGCTATTTGTCCTAATTCTGGGTTTGCATAATGATACTTTTTCATTTTTTCTTGAGCTGTTTTATTAGTAATATTTAGTTTATTCCTTTCTAATAAAAATCTTAATACATTTATGCCAATACCTTTCCACTTATTAAAAGATACTGGAATAACTTTAGTTGGACATCTTAATTCCCTAAAGGTTTTTTGTAATGTAATATTACTATCTTTAGGGTTACTATCACAATAAACCGCTACGACATTATATTTAATACATAATTCAGCTATTGCCTTACATCTTTCTTTTAATTCGACATATTCCCAATATTTAGTTATATTATTACGGAAAACTTCTCTAGGGTCTTGAATTAAAGAAAAAGCTGTAAAACTATATCCCCAGTCAATTCCAGCCTCAGTAAATACTTTAGGCTCAAATATATCATTTCTTCCTCTGACATATGCCCTATCTATACTATCAAATTCAAAAATTGTTTCCCCTACTTTAGGTCTTTTTAGTAAATATTCAGCATCAACCATTGCTTTTGTACATTGCTTTATTTTTCTTTCAAATTCTGCTAATGTCCAAAAGCCTCTATTTCCAATAACTTCCTTGATACACCAAGCATATAATTTAGCCCCAATTTCATATCTATTATCGATTATTTCAGACATTAAACCAAAAGCATTATGCAAAGTGCTAGAAATTATTACATTATCAAGTATTCCGTAATTTGATTTCGGCTGCCCTAAAGCTCCTAAATATATCTTTTCTTCCATTTCGTCAACTTCATCTAATCTTAATTTTTGAGGATGGGGCCCTCTAATAGATTTTGTAGAAGCTGCCAAAGCTTGAAATTGTGATCCATGAGTGGTTTTAAAACCTCTTCCGGCTACTTGACCATTAACTAAAAGTTTATTTCTTAAATGAGCTACCGTTGGCATATTCCATAATTCATTGGTATAGGCAACCGCTTTTATTGACTGTTCTAAGCTTCCCCCTAATACAGTTGTCCAGCAATGAGGTTTGAAAACACTTTCTAACCAACCAAGAATTGCTAAATCTCTAGTTTTTCCGCTTCCACGCATTGCATACCATATGGAAAAAGAATCTTGTTCCGAATATGCTCCCCATAATGCATCTAATGGGGATTTATGATCATTATTTATACAATATTCATTCGTACTTCGAGGATAAGGGAATTTATTATTTAATACTGTAGCACAATAAAGGGCTAAATGTTCCTTTGATCTTGGAGCTTTCCCAGCGAATGATTCATCAATATCAACAATATTTGAAAAGTTTGGTAGTGCTTCTTGTCTATTATAAAGAGAATTAATTACAGCAAAAGAAAGAATATCACAATATTTTATTATTGTTTTTTTATTTTTCTTCTTTGTTTTCTGCATTTTTATCCTCTTCTTCCTTAATTTCTTTTTCTAATTGTTTATAGTCATCATCATCAATTGCAGGATATAAAGCTTTGAAGGCATTTTGTATATGTTCATCTGTGATATTAAGTTTAATTCTTCCCTTTTCAAATTCTTCAATGATTTCCTGATCAACTCTTTTCCATTTAGTAGGAAATCTATTACATAAGGCAAAAATTAAAGCATTAATATTTCCTCTATGAAATTTTGTAATTTTTTTTTGTTTCTTTTTTCTTTTTATTACTTTTTCCTTACCATTATCAATTATTACATCTTCTTCTAATTCTGTTTGTACTTCAGTATGTTCAAAGCCTTGCCCTTCTTTATATAATGCTTCTGTTAGTTTGATTTCTAATTGTTGTTTGCTGTTCTTTAACACCTCTTTAAACTCTGTTTTTAATGTAGAATATTTATAAAAAGTTGCTTCACTTACTCCCAACATTTTATAAATTTGCTGGTGTGAATAACCTTCATTAAGCCAGAATCTAATTTGATTTAATTGAGGATAAATTATTGTATCATATGCATTTTTTCTTCCTGCTTTTTTGACTTTTGACATAATATCAACTCTTTTTAAATTTCTCGTTTAATATACATGGAACAGCATTTTTCCATAAAATTTTATGATGAATTCTTCCAGGTCTATCATTACATTTTAAAATAGTTATTTTCGTGCATGAAGGACAATACATAACAGTATAAAAACTTTTTACATAAGTTCCACTGTCTAAATATATGTCGGTCATTCCTCCTTCTTGTTTCTGTGTCTGCTTTTGTTGTAAAGCAATATGATTTAACATAATAAATAAATATCCTTCTTGTCCAAGTTTTGTATAGGTATTTACATCTTCATTAATATTGCCAATAAAGTTAAATCTTTTTTTTGTGCTACATACAAAACTATTCATGGCCTTTCGTTTTAATCTTATATTAGCTCTAATTTCTTTTGCCATAAAATCACCAGTTTGAGCAAAAGTAACTGTGAGAATTTTTTCATTACATTCAAGAAATTTAATCATTTGATCAATAATAAAATCAAAAATAGGTTCAGTTATTCTTTTCCCTTTATAATTTAAATCTTGATCAAATCTATAACCGACACTTGTATAATCATCATCTAATTCCATAAAATATTTATACTTTAATTCTTCAGCTAAATCAAAACAAACATTTCGAGCGGAAAATATACATTTTCGATTTATAAAATTATCGCCTCTATCATGCTTTTTATATACTTCATCTTTATCAAACATTAAAACTTTTTCAGTACCATATTTTTTATAATATTCATTTGCGGTCTTATCTTCATTGTCTATAACAATAAACCATTCCCCACTATAGCCCATATTTAATATTGTATCAATTGTATATATATGGTTAGGTCGACCATGACTTAAAATAAAAATACAAAAATCTTTTCTCAATTAAAATCATCCTCTCCGAATGGTCCTTCTACTTCATTATCATTAGAATCATTTGAATAATTGTCTCTTAATTGATTAATTTTTTCAGAAAATTCAACTAAATTATTTGAAATAGCTTTGTTTAAATCAATAATAATTAAAGTTAAATCTTCCATTAACTCTTGAGTTTCTTTGTCTTGATGACAATAAAATTCTGCTATATTTTCATAATTAAACGTCAAAAATCTATTTGCGGATAATTCTAAGAAGTGTTTAAGCTTATCATCTTTAATATTTTTACTTTCAATTAATTTAATAAGCTCTTTTGTTTTATCTACATTTACTAATTCGTTAATATCTGGGGCATGATCCATTTTAGGTGTATATTCTGGAATTTCTATCTTATCAGTATATTTATTTTCATTATTATCATTACTTCCAGATCCAGAAGAATCATTATTATTATTTTCAAAATTTTTAAATTCTTCTTCTAAATCTTTAAATTCTTGATTATCGAATCCAGTTAAAAGAAAATCATTATCATTAAAATCTTTTAAAATTTCATATAGTTTCTGATTATCCCATTCACCAGATATTTTATTGAGTGCTACATTTAAAGCTTTTTCTTTTGTTTCATTAAGGCCAACAACGACACAATCAATATCAGTATAACCTAAATCATTTAATACTTTTACTCT
Organism: uncultured archaeon; assembly: GCA_964447495.1. Taxonomy (GTDB): domain Archaea; phylum Asgardarchaeota; class Lokiarchaeia; order Sigyniarchaeales; family SOKP01; genus SOKP01. The sequence goes on along the minus strand of CAYUTF010000146.1, from coordinate 1,909 downwards.
TTGATGACCTCCAATTATTCGATATTTATTGTTTTCACAATTTTCATTGACGATAATTGGCTCAACATATCCAAATTCATCAATACTTTTTTTTATCTTTTGATATTCTGGATCATTTTCTTGCAAATTTTTTCTTGGATTATATTCGGCATTGATTAATTCTATCATTGCTAATTTTTTAATTTTCAAAACATCATCTCCTCTACTTTTAAGTATATTGTACTATAAATATTTAAGAAAACAAAAGGAAGCTTAGAATTTCTAAGCTTCCTTAATATTTTTTTAATTATTTTGAATCATTTTTTGAATTATTACAATCTCTCATAAACATTAATGCTTCTTTATCTTTTGCACTATTAACAGCATTTGTTGCTACTTGATTTACTTTATCATAAGACTTATCTAATTTTTCTTCTAATGATTGAATATTTTTCTTTAAGTCAATAATAATAGATTCCTTAATGTCTATAAAAGAATTTAAATGTTTTATATCTGATTCATACCTTGATCTTTGAATATTTAATGCAATTTCCTTTTCCTTATTCAATTTATTTTTAATTTCTTCTTTTGTTTTTTCAGCTATTTTATTATTTTGATCCTTTAATGAACTAATTTCATCTTGAAGCTCTACAATAACAACTTCTTTTTCTTCAATCTTTTTTAATCTTTCATCTAAGGCTAAACTATTATTTTCAAGCTCTTTTTTTTGTCCAACTACATATTCATCAAAGACCTTTTTCTTATTAGATAATTCATCTTTTAACTTATCTTCTCTAAGCTTCTTTTCTCTTTCAAAATTATAATCTATATAGTCTTTTTCTCTATCAATTTTAATGAATTCAGCATCTTTAAAATCCTTAATACTTTTCTTAGCTTCTTCTAATTTTTCTAAATAGTAATTATCAATTTCATCTTTTTTCTTTGATAATTGGTCATCTAAAGAATCTTTTTCATTTTCTAATTTTTCAATAGCTAATTTTATAGCTTCTAAGCTTGCTGCCTCAACTTCAATATCATATAAATCTTTAATTTCTTTAGATTTTATTTTTATTGCTTCATCAATATCATTTAAATTATTTACTCTTTGGGTAAAATCACTTAAGAAAGAATTTAATCCTCTTGTTATATGATTATAATCTTTAACTACATTAGTAGCGGTTGATAAAATAGCCTTTTCTTTTTTTTCTGCAATTGTTTGATTTTTCAATTGTTTAATTTCTTCTAATTTTTCCTTATATGCATCCCATATTATTGTTTTTGTACTTTTTGATGTAACTTTTTCTGCCATTTAAAACTTCCTCATTTCTTTTATTTTTTATTTATTTAAAGCATTTATTTAATGCTTAAATACTATTTATAAAATTTATTCAATGTTTTATTATAAGAAAATATCAATTTATATATTTCATCAAATTCATTAAAAGAAATATAACTTTTTAATATATTTATTTTTTCAACTTCTCTATTTCTAATAAATAAATTAGCTATAACGTTGTTATTATCTATAATTGAATAAACTGGGTTTCTACCTCTTGCGGTACATTTTAAATACATATCAAATTTTAAATTTTCTGCTATATTTTATAGTTTGACTAGTATTAATAGTACCATTTCCATTTACATTGTTAATCTGTCCTTGATTATTATTAATAATAATAGAATCATCATCTTTATAACCAGTAGAATAATCTATATCAATATAACATGGTTTTTTATAAGTTCTAGCATCATGATTTTCATTAATCGAATCATTAATATTATCAATAATTTCATTAACTAGAATTACTTCAGACTTTAATTCTACAGCTTTTAAGGCTTCCTTAATAGTTTCCAACATATTTATAATACTTTTTTTTGCCGAATTTTTTTCTTTTTTAAAATTATTAAACATTTCTTAAATTCTCCTTTA
>CAYUTF010000145.1:0-5952 GCA_964447495.1 uncultured archaeon | reverse complement strand
AAACTAAATCTTTTCCATGAAAGAGAGGATTATAATAAAGATTCCCTAATGGTTCAGTTGTTTCAAAAATATCCCCTATATGAGCATTATTATATAAGTAGGGACTTACAAATCCCCCTACTTTTTTTCTTATTCCTAGTTCATAATATGCAAGCTGATTAGGAGAAGATACTAATGAATAAGGACGGGATGTTCGGACACCATTGATAGTTACGGTTAAACCTATATATTGACCTGCCCGAAATGGAGCAAGAGGTTTATTAGGCTTTGCTGAAATAAATCGGTAGAGTTTCGTATCATGTGAAAGTTCTTGAATATCAGTTAATTTTAAAAGTTGTTTACCAGGATGAATTCTCTCACATAAATTCTCTAAACCATCATAATACCAAGGAATAGGTTGGTTTTCTTCCATTAACTTCTTTTGTTTTTCAGCTTTTTGATACTTCTTTATATCTTCCATCATTTTTTACCACCTATGTTCTATTTTATCTTTTAAATACATACCTGCGGCTATTCTGCCTCCCAATATGGAAGTAGAAAAGCCTCCTCCGAAATTTGTCCATGCTCCTACTTGATATAGGCCAGGAATAGCACCTCTACTTTTTAACCTAAGTAAGGGTCCATTTGTCACATCTTGAGTAGTGCCATAAATTGCCCCTTCTATATTTTTTGAATAGCGATAATACGTAAGGGGGGTTGCCGCTACTGCAACTTCGATATAATCTCTTATATCTGGGCAGATTGTATTTTCCACTATTGAAACCATACTATCTGCAATCTCATCTTTTATTCTAAAGTATTGATCAGGACTTATATTCTGCCAAAGCTTACCCATCTGAAGTGTAGTTAACACCAATTGAGTGGTATCAGGAGGAGATATATCTTCATATATGTGGTTATAACATGCTGCCACAATATACTTTGGTTGTTCTAATTTGAAGAATGATTCAAAACCTCTATTCATATCATAAGATTCATTGATAAATGTTTCATGAGCAGTTAATCCAAGTTTTTGATATGAAGCATTTAATCCTATATAAACTGAAAAGCCCGAGGGTCCGATTTGGGGTGCATATATACGTTTTTTATAACTATCTGGGACGATTTCTTGGGGTAACATCTTCATTGTCGTACATATTGGATTTACATTTGAAATTACCGCATTACACATATAAATATCCCCATTCAACAATTCTACTCCACAAACTCTTCCTTCTTTTACAAGAATTCTATTTACTAAAGAATTATATCTTATGTCACCGCCTCTTTCTTCAAAAGCTTTAACAATTGCATTAGTTAAAGAATGAGACCTGCCCTCTGGGAATGCTGCGCCCCAATTAAGATAAAAAATAAGCATCGCTACAAAGGCATACGCATTCATTCTATCTGGTGGAAGCCCAATATAGCCCCATAATTGTGAGATTAAAGAGATTAGTTTTTGATCAGTAAAGAATTTCTCATATAATTCAGAGAGAGTAAGTCCAGATATACGAGGGAGCCAAGGGTGCTCTTTTAGAACCTCTTGGGGTACAAATTTCCCTCCTTTAGAAGCCACAAATTCTACTCCTGCTAAAACTGCCTTACACATCTCCATAAATTCTTCTATGCCTTTTTGTTCAGCAGGGAATAAATCAATTAATTTATTTTTGTACTCTTCAAACCCTAATGGCATTGTCACATCAAAACCATCCAGATATACACTCCTATAAAATTCGGGAACTTGCTTAAATGTCAGTTTATCGGGAACAACACCCAGACGTTCTAAATAACGATATAGTCCCCCTTTTTTGTTTTCATTGCCAATATCACTTAATTCATGAAGTGCTCCTTCAAATTCAAATCGTCCTCTAACGAATGAGGTTGCAAATCCACCAGGAACATTATGCTTCTCAAGTAATAATACTTTTTCTCCTTTTAGAACCAATTGAGATGCTGCACCAAGCCCACCAAGTCCTGCTCCAATCACAATAACGGGATATGTAGAGATAACTCGACTTTCATCATAATTAATACTAACCATACACTATAATTCTATCAGATAATTATTAAAGATATGGTTTTAACCTCTTTGTAAAATATCAGATTATATGATGATAGTATTAGTTTAGTTAGGATTTTACCGACCAATAAAGTGTGGTTCTCTTTTTTCTTTTAGAGCATTCATTGATTCAGTAAAATCTTTAGAACGGAATGTTTTTCTTAATCCTTTATTTTCTAAATCTAACATTTGATCAAGAATGGGAATAAAATATGAGTGCATGGTCTTTTTCATTAATTTTATAGATAAACTCGGTCCATTAGGGGGAATTAGCTTTAAAGCTTGTTGTCTTGCATAGGGTAACAATTCTTCTTTTGGCAATACTTTGTTTACTAATCCCATTTCATATGCTTTTTGGGCAGAGATTTCCTCTCCAAAGAAGCAAATCTCTTTTGCTTTTTGAAAACCAATCAAAAAAGGTAGGATAAAATTGGCACCAAATTCTGGGATAATGGCTCTTTTTCCGAAATAAAAGCCCAACCAAGCATCCTCGGCTATAAAAATTAAGTCTGCTCCAGATAAAGGCATAGTAATGGCCCCTCCAATCGCTAATCCATTTATGGCAACAATGACGGGTTTATAAAATCTCCAGAGTTTTAGACATAATTTCTTTTGGGCAATGTCCATGAGATCGATCTCTTCACGTATTTCTTTCTGAACTGACTTAAAAAAATTAGGTTCAAAATAACCACCAGAAGAAAAAGCATTCCCTTCAGGATTTCCAGTTATAATTAGAACTTTAGCGTTATCATCCTTTTCCATATCCTCCAAAACGGTATATAGTTCCAAGAATGTTAAGTAAGATACAGCATTCCTTCGTTCAGGTTTATTGAAAGTTGCTATGCAAATACCATTATCTTCCTTTTGGTAGGCAATATCTTCAAAATCTTCAACATTCATTTTTATGGTATAAAATGAAAATCTTTTAATTAAAAATGAATAATAAAATTAAATAAAAAAAATTTATATTTTTCTCCTATCTTTTTTTCTCTTCTTCACGAAGTGTTCTTTTCAAAACTTTTCCAACCATAGAAGTAGGTAATTCATCAGAAAACTCCCAGATTTTTGGAACTTCATATTTAGCTAAATTTTCACTAGCATAATTTTGAATAGAGGCTTTAATTTCATCATTGGGTACAATTCCTTCTTTTAATTGCAAGATAGCCTTCACTATTTCTGCTCCAGGACGATCAGGATCAGGGACTCCGATTATAGCACAAAGTTGAATATCAGGATGTTTGGTCAATACATCTTCTACATGAACGCTATAGACTTTAAATCCACTGACACTAAGCATATCCTTAGTTCTATCCACTATAGTTAAATATCCTTTATCATCAAAAACTCCAACATCTCCTGTATGGAGCCATCCATCTATATATGTCTTAGCGGTTGCTTCTGGTTTATTATAATATCGTTTTGTTACTTGAGGTCCTTTTAGTAATATTTCTCCTGGTTTCCCAATTGGTACTTCTTCTCCATTTTCAACATCCACGAGCTTCACATCCGTATCAGGTAAAGGTAATCCTACACTACCAATCACTTTCTCGCCTAAAGCGGGATTAACGGTTGCCAATACAGCGGATTCAGTCATACCATAGACTTCAACAAATTTATTCTGAGTATGGAACTCTTTTTCGAAATCTCTCACAGCTTCTGCGGGAAATGGAGCAGCTCCACTAACCCACAGCGTTATACCATCCAAATTTTCAGGAGGGATCTTTTTTGCTTCCGGATTCTTTTGAACCATTAAGAATAGAGTAGGGACATTTCCAAAACATGTCGGCTTTTTATCAATTATTTCTTTAATCATATGATCAGTGTCTCTGGGATTTGCAATAATGATATGTGTAGATCCTATATATGTAAGAAAAATCCCAATAAATAATCCTGCGATGTGAAAATAAGGAAATGCACTTATTGTAATATCTGTTGCCCTTTCTCTATTAAGCCATATATCAAACTGATGCATATTAGCTGCTAGATTATAATGAGTAATTTCTGTACCTTTGGGTGTTCCCGTAGTTCCGCCAGTATATTGGATCAGAGCTAAATCATTTTTTGAATCGAGTTGCGGTTTTTGAAGATCGATTGGAGTATTTATTGCTTCTAAAAAAGGTACCACTTTCTTACCAGGCCAGGGTTTCATTTTACCTTTCGGAATTTTGCCAATTAATTTTCCCATAAACACCTTGAACCCTGAAAAACCCATATATTCTGAAATATTTGTTGGAATAATCACTTCTAGAGATGGTAGTTTCTCTAGGAACTTTGGAAATACTTTTTCATAGAGAATATCCATTGTTACAACGAATTTTGCTTTGCAGTCGTTTAATTGATATGCCATTTCAACAGGACTTAAGAGAGGTGACAATCCCGTAGATGCACCACCAGCTAAAAAAGTACCATACAATGCAAATAAATATTGTGGAGTATTGGGTAGATTCATCGCAACCACATCTCCTTTCTTCAACCCATTTTTTTGTAAAAATGTAGCAAATGCCTGGGCGTTTTTAAGAACATCTTTAAAGAGGATCTCATTATCCATAAAATAAAAACCGACTCTATCACCATATTTTTCCATAGCTTTGCTTAAAAGTGTACCTAAATCCTCTTTAGGGTATTCTAGAGTTGTAGGAACATGTGGATCATATGTTTTTGTCCAAAATCTTTCTTGACTCATCTAATATCACTTAAATTAAATTTAATTCATTTTTTATTTTATTAATTACTTTGCTCTCTTTATTTTTAAAACTTGATTTTTAAATTTTTGATATGACTTTTGTTATTATAGGTACTTTTTTAATACCTCTCCAACCTTTCCAATACTATATGCAACATCATCCTCAGTAATTCCATAATGAGTAACAAATCGAATCTTATCTTTACTAATGTTATAGGCTAAAATCCCTTCTTTTTTTAGTTCATTTATAATTTTTAGGATTCGCGATTTTCCTAATACCTCTATAATCAAGATGTTCGTGTCTGGATTATAAATATTTATTGGTAAATCATACTCATTTAATCCTTCAGAAAGTTTTTTAGCATTTTTATGATCATCAGCCAATCTTTTTATCCAATTGTCTTCTAAAGCCACTAATCCAAAAGCTGCGATAATTCCTGCTTGTCTCATTCCACCGCCCAACATTTTTCTATATCTCCTTGCTTTTTGGATAAATTCTTTAGAACCAACTAGCATTGATCCAACGGGACACGATAGGCCCTTAGAAAGACAAAACATGACACTATCAGCATATTGTGTAATCTGAGTTACAGAGATATCTAATGCGACCGCAGCATTAAAAATTCTAGCACCATCTAAATGAAGCTTTAAGTCATTTTTGAGGGCAAATGATTTGATTAGTTTTACCGTATCCGGTTTTATCACAGTACCTCCATGGAAATTGTGAGTGTTTTCTATGCTGATGAGTGTGGTTGGTGGTTGATGTATGTCCTCTTTATCACTGAGTAAATTTTCGAGCTGTTTGATCGAGGGTGCACCTCTATTAGATGGATAAGTGCTTACAAGCAAACCACCTATTCTCGCTACGCTCCCCACTTCATTTGAATAGATATGGCTTAATTCTTCTAATAAGATTCGATCTCCAGGATTAGTTTGAGAAAGAAGTGAGACTAAATTTCCTTGAGTACCTGAAGTAACAAGTAAAGCGGCTTCTTTTCCAACAATTTTTGCTGCTTTTTCTTCTAATGCATTAACTGTTGGATCTTCTCCAATAACATCATCTCCAAGTTGAGAATTATCCATCCCTCTAAGGTATTCCCACATCTCAGGAGATGGTTTAGTTACAGTATCAGATCGCAAATCTACAATTCTCATAAATATCAATTAAGTTTTATATTAAGAATGTATAATTTTTACACTACATTAAACTTTTCAAATTACATCTAAAGAA
>CAYUTF010000144.1:3691-5984 GCA_964447495.1 uncultured archaeon | reverse complement strand
ATCTCCATCAAATTCTATATTTCCCTTTTCATCATATTTAAAATTGTTCAATTCATATTTCCTACGAGCTTCTCTAGATAATTTCATGAGATACACCTGGAGTAGAATGTGATATTTATTATTTTAGTTTTATATAGCTAAATAGATTCGCAGAGATGAAAATTTTAATTTTTTCTACTAAGAATAATAGTCCTTAATTATTAAAAACAGTTAAAATTATAAATTTAAAACTAGCTATATTAATTATATTTTCCAATTAGAAAATTCAAATTTCGATTGATTTAAATGGTTGAGAATCTTAGTGAATTAAATAAAAACGGTAGAATAATCGGGAGAGCAAATTATATCTTCACTCCAGAAATTTCAAGCTCAATTGGATCGATTCATGGAAGTATATTTAATGAAAATGAAACAATTGTCATTGGACGTGATTATCATAATGACAGTCGTATGTTGAAAAGAGGGTATACATCAGGTGTAATGAGTACAGGGGTAAATCTCTTAAATTTATCTGATTGCACATATCCTTTACTTCAATTCACGATTAGGAGATTTGGAGCCAGTGGAGGTGTTTATTTTTCAGGGGGCCATTTATATAGTGAAGATGTAGGTGTAAGATTTGTTGACGCTAGTGGAATTGAATTAGCACCTAGTGAAATTAATAAGTTGATTGAATTGTATAATAATTATCCAAATCAAGTCCGACGTGTAGAACCGAGTAAAATTGGACAAATTACTGCTATACCACAAACTAAAGATGTGTATATCAAATCTTTAGAACAATTTGTTAATAGAACACATATTAAAGAAGCAAATCTAAAAATAGTTATTGATTGTTCATATGGCCCTACTGGGCAAATTACACCCCTTTTATTAAACGAAATAGGAATAGAAGTCATATCTTTAAATACTCATTACCGTGAGCGATCAAAAATACCCGTACCTTCAATTAATACAATAAGAAATACTGCGGATATAGTAAAGGCTTCAAATAGTCACTTGGGAGTATGTTTTGATGTTGATGGCTCCCGAATATTAGTATTGGATGAGAATGGTTTAGAAGTCAGTTATGAAGATTTATTGATGCTTTTTATAACATTCAATAAGAAAATACAACAATCAAAATCAAGTTCAATTATAACTACACATTCTATTTCTCCAATTGTTCAATCCTTTATAGAAGAGAGTGGGTTTCAACTAGTACAAGTTGAAAATTATCCTGGAGAAATCTCAAGGAAAATTCGAGATTTTAGGGCAAGTTTTGGTGCTGCGGATACGTTAAAATTCTACTTCCCAAACTTTGGTCCTTATTCAGATGGAAATTTCATCTTATTGAAGATTCTCGAAATCATGGCAGATCAAAACGATTTAATTAGTTCCATCATAAAAGGATTTCCCAAGGGAATAAAAGTTAATAAAACAATTCCTATTTCTGAAAGTAATATTGATAACATTCATAACCGTTTAATAGAGTTCGCAGAAGAACAAGGATTTCAATATCATGATATAATAAATGAACTCAAAATTATTTATGAAGGAGTTTATATTAATATTAAGGTTGATCTATATCGAAATGCAATATTATTATCATCTGAATCAGATGATAAAATTTTAGCTAAAAAAATGATTAGTGAGATATCAAAAAAAATTGAAGTATTGGGAAACAAATAAAATTTAACCTATTTAATATTTAAAAACTAAATTAATTATATTAATTAATAATAATAAAATAAAAATAAATTAAAGAGGAAGTTTTTACCGTGGCATTATTTGACATAAATTCTATTATAGTATTAATTACTCTATTAGTGATATTTGCTGTATTTCTAGTATTCGATCTATTTAAAAGAAATGAGAAATATGGATATCTGGCCTATATAGTCGCACTGATCCCTATAAATTATTTATGGTTTTTAGGTTTTGATGTATTGGGTATATATTTAATATTATTTATTCTCTGGTGCATCTGTTTATTACGAGACTTATGGGGAGTTAAAAATGAAAAGAAAGAGATCAATCAGATTGTTTTATATTTAGTATTGGCGCTAATAATTCAAGTAATCCTTACGGCTATATTGCCTACGACAAATGTTGCTCTACAAACGAACACGGATTTATTCTGGTTCTTTTACTTACCTGATATCTATGATAATAATTTTGGTCCAGAAAGTTGGGTTAATCTAAATATGTTAGCAGCATTCCGAATTGTTGCCACACTACTTATAGCTTTAGTGATAATTCCATTGTTAATTGACATAAATGGAGAAGAAGTTCCAGTTCCAGTATTCATAAT
>CAYUTF010000144.1:0-3591 GCA_964447495.1 uncultured archaeon | reverse complement strand
TTTTATAGATATGATAAAATATAATAACGAAATTACCATAATCAATCAAAGGTCGAGTTACCATGGCTAAGAAAAAAGAAAGTGAAGTTCAAGAACCTGAAAGTAAACCTATCGATACTGAAAAAGAATATACTTTAGATGATTTACCAGGAGTAGGAGAAGCAACATTAAAGAAGTTAAAAGAAGCGGGAGTTATTTCAATGAGAACGCTAGCTGTATATCCTCTTACAAAATTGATAGATGATGCAGGAATTGGAGAAAAAACCGCCCTAAAAATAATCAAAGCAGCTCAAGACATAGAAAAAATGGGATTCAAATCTGCAGATCTTATCTGGGAAAAAAGAAGAAATTTAAATCATTTAACTACTTCAAGCCAAAATTTTGACGATCTTTTAGCCGGAGGAATAGAACCAGGTTCTGTTACGGAATTATTTGGAGAATATAGGACTGGTAAGACACAATTAGCTCACCAACTTTGTGTTAATGTGCAACAACCTTATGATAAGGGAGGATTAGAAGGAAATGCATTATATATTGACACTGAAGGAACATTCAGACCAGAAAGAATAATTCAAATGGCAACTGCGTTAGAGCTTGATTATAATCAAGTACTAAAAAATATTACTATTGGTCGAGCGTATAATAGCGACCATCAGGTTTTATTGGCAAGAGAGGCAGCAAGAATAATTAAAGAGAAAAATATCAAGTTAGTAATCGTTGATTCAATTATAGGACATTTTAGAAGTGAATTTGTCGGTAGAGGAACCTTAGCAAATCGACAGCAATTATTAAATAGTCATATTCATGATTTATTAAGATTAACTGAAACTTTTGATGAGTTAGCAGTGGTAATTACAAATCAAGTTTCCTCTAGACCAGATGTATTCTATGGGAATCCAATTACTCATACGGGAGGCCATGTCTTAGCACATGGAGCAACTGTTCGTATTTATTTAAGAAAAGGGAAAGGAGAACAAAGAGTTGCTAAGATTGTTGATGCCCCTCATTTACCTGAAGAAGATGCGGTATTTACAATTACTGAGGATGGAATAAGAGATTAAAAAGAAAATTTATTACCATTAAATTAGATTTAGTAGTAAGAATGAATAGTGTTAAAATTACGATTCTTGTGGATGACTTCAATGGAGTTATCACAGGATATATTAAGTCTTTTGGATTTGCAGCCCTAATTGAAAAGGGAGATGTTAAAATTCTCTTTGATACAGGTACAAAACCAGACATCCTTATTCACAATCTAGGTCAATATGGGCTGTCCCCAACGTCTCTAAATGCAGTTATACTGAGCCATAATCATTATGATCATACAAATGGATTACTTGGTATTATCCAAGAACATAAGAGTATCCCAATTTATGTTCACCATTATTGGGATACACCAGTAAAACATAGTGGAGATGATATAACACAAATGAATGTTATCATTAATGATAAGGCTCGTGAATGCGTAGATATAGTAAAAGGTGTATTTTTAACAAATACTCATGTATCAGGAGATTATGGTGGTATTTATGAACATGCATGTTATATCCGAGTGAATGAATCCTACATTCTTTTGTGCGGTTGCTGTCACCCTGGTTTAAACAAATTTTTATCTGATCGTCCAGATTTAAATATTCCTTTCGAGGCGCCACTTCATTTTATTGGTGGGATGCATAGTTTTAAATTTACAGATAAAGAAGCAGAGAGTTTAAAACATATTATAAAATCTATTACTCTTTGTCATTGTACACAACACTTTAATACCTATCAAGACCAATTTCGAGAAAAATGCCATATTGCTGTTCTTGGGAAATCAATCTTATATTACGACTAAAGGAAAAAAGAAAATATTAATAATTAAGATTTACTTCAACATCAATACCTTCTCGAACTGCTTGTGTGACTATACAATACTGTTCAAACATTTTTCTGCATTGATCTGCCCTCTTGCGTGTTTCTGGATCATCAATTTTCATATTGATAGTAACATCAATTTTCTTTACCCTCCAAAAACCTTTTTCATTTCTTGCAATAGTGGCTTCTGCTTCAGCTTTTAGGTCATTAATGCTTAAATTCTTCTTTTTTAAACAAAAAATAAAGCTTGCACTTAAACACCCTAATACTGCCATTGCTAACATTCTACTTGGGTTCGGACCCCACATTTCTGCTTCTACAGGATGTTCTTCATCTATATAACAATCTTTTACTTGCATTTCTCCAAGTTCACATTTGAAGATCATTTCCTTTTCTAAGGATAACCCTACTTTTGTTTTCATGGTTTCAGTCATAATAATCTAACTCTATGATTTAAATTTGAATATTTTAACTAATTATGAACTTAAATTAAATTGAAATTCTTAAATATTTCTATTTATAATGTAAAATTGGAGATATAAATTCCTTAGATACTGATTAACTCTTCTCAATTTTTTTCAGATGATAATGACGAGATAAATGAAACCATAACCCTATAAAATATAAAATGATAAGCAAAAAATATTCAAAAGCATAAAGTAAAACAGTAATTACCATGCAAAGAAATAAAATTATTTCAATTATAATTATAACCTTATTTTTATAGTATTTTGAATCAAAAAAAGACTGTGGGTGTTTGTATTGGGAAAAATAGTATGGAAGATTTTCAAGTTCTTCTTTAGATATTAAAAGTTTAAATCCGACTTGTTTTTTTGGAAAATAAAATACATTTGTTCCCCAGTCAAAAGTATCAATTATAATGTGAAGAAGATAAGATAAACCCCCTAACAATAAGACATAATAATTGAAGTATATCCCGATAATTCCTCCAATTATGATTAAAATAATACTTGGAATTATGGAATGGGTAATAAATAGTCTATGATTATTATTCTTCGTAAATCGATAAAAAAGAATATCTAAATCACACAAGAAAGCTAAAAAGAAAATTAGAAGATACTCTAAAAGAGTGAAATTAAAGAAGTAATTCAAAATTGAAGTAGAAATTAGTCCAATAGCAATATGAATATTGATATGCATAAGAATTAATATTAAATATTACAAATGTTAAGCTATATATTTTTTCTTTTGGACTCTTTTCAAGACTTTTCTTTTAGTTTCTACCCCTAGAGTCCCTTTTTTTTCTACTAAAAAGGATGCTGCTGCTGATGCAATATAAGCACTTTTTTTAACAGCACGCCAATTTTTATCAGAAAGAATGTATTCAATTAAAAAAATGGCTAAATATACATCACCAGCTCCAGTTTCATCTTTTACTCTTCTAGGTTTAAAAGCGGGTATTTTTAACAGTTTTTCGTCATTTTTTACTAACCATGACCCCGATTCTCCTAGCGTCATAATAAAGATAGAATTTGTATTGAATTCCCTAAAATAGTTCATTATGTCATGATATTCTTCATAACCAGATATGAGTTTCATTTCAATCTCAGATCCCTTTAATATTAACCTATTCCCACACAGGTGGATGATCTTTTTTATATTTGATATTAATGTCTCATCGGGAAGGTATGACACTTTTCCCTCACTATCTATCTTTCTTAGAAATCCTTGAGCGTCTATTCCGATGATTGCTTCTGGAAAAAGGTCTAAAATTCG
>CAYUTF010000143.1:0-6020 GCA_964447495.1 uncultured archaeon | reverse complement strand
CAATTTTTTGGTTCAGTCAAGGTAGGTGAAAGAGGGCAAATAGTAATCCCCGCAAGAGCAAGAAAAGTGTTCAATATTAATCACGGAGATCAACTGCTGATTTTTGGAGATATTGACAAGGGTATTGGAATAATAAAAGCAAGCGAATTGAACCATTTTGCCTCAAGGTTTTTTACATCATTTCAAACAGATAAGAATCATACTGATCAAGAAAAGGAGGATGAACAGAATGAGTAAAAGCAATAAAAATAAATCTAAAAAGCATCAGTCAAAAATGGATTTTAAAGGAATGGCCTTCTTCTTTAAAATTCGGGACGTTCTCAAGCCACCTATACAGAAAATCAAAAAATCAAAAATTAAACCTGGAGATTATGTCTTGGATTATGGATGTGGCCCAGGAAGTTATAGTTTTGCTGCAATTGATGTTATTGGAGCTTCAGGAAAAATTTATTGTGCTGATATTCACCCTGTTGCTATAGAAAGTGTAAAAAAGAAAGCGGCAAAAAAAGGATTAAGCAATATGGAGACAATTTTAACAGATTGTAATACAAATTTGCCCAATAATTCTATTGATGTAATAATTTGCTTTGATGTAATGCATGCCATAGATGATCAGTCAAAGCTTTTAAAAGAATTTCATAGGGTTTTAAAATCTAATGGATTTCTTTCATTTGACGATCATCATTACGAAGAAGAAGAAATCATGAATATCATCTCTGCGGACGGACTTTTTGAATTAACTGAGAACATCGATAACTTTTATAATTTTAAAAAAAAGAAGAATGCTAGTCTAAATGAATGATGAATTCGCAAGATTTCCCACCACTCACTATAGATTCAAGCATTTCTATCTTTACATCTTTTTCAAGCAAGATTTTAAATAAATCTTTCAACCATCCTAATGAGCAATAACAGTAAGTTTCAGAAATAGGCTCTTTTGCTACTTGAACCCCAATATGGCAATAACATTGATTGAATTTCGCTAAAATCGTATTTCCTTTCACTTTGAAATACTCCTCATCCCCAATTACTTGATTTAGATTTTTAATGATATCTTCTAATCCTTTTGATTGATCTTTGACTTGAAGTGCTCTCTCAAGAAAATGATTTTGAAAACAATAATAACCCATGGTTTCCATGACGTCAGTCCTTTTTTCTTTATTATCCACTACATTATCGAAGTTTTCCATGATTTCTTTGACACAATCAGCCATTTCTGAATCATTTGCAACTGATTTACATTTCGCACAATTTTTTGCTATTTTCTCATATGTTTTTTTTCCAATTTGTTCTGAAACAATAGTTCTAAAACCATTAAGCCATTCCTTATATTTCTCATCCAATTTAATCAACTTTTAAGTTCAAATCGTCTTAATTAAGATTCTGAGTATTTCTTTTTTGTTGAATGTTTATATAATGAAATGTCTCCATTGCATATAATACAATATGTTCCATATTGGTATATCGCATTCTCTTGTGCCTCTTTATTTTCTAAATAACATTTTAAATTTAAAAACCTTATATAAGTTAAAATAGAATAATCTATCGAAATATGCTTGATATTATATTAATTCAACATGATAATTCAGGTATTAATCTAGTAGAATACCGGCAAGAACATACCAAAATCGGAACAGACCACGCTAATATCTTTAGTGGATTTCTTTCTGCAATTCAAAATATCACAAAAGAATTAAATATTGGAACTCTAATTCTTATTTCTACCGAAGGTTCAAGAGGTCATAATTGTATCATTGTACCTAGTTCTCCTATCAATGTTATTCTCCTAGTAGATCATGATGATCCAATTGATTTATGGCGCGAACAAGGGCATATCATTGCAGATGAATTCCTCAAACAATATGGAACGCAATTTAATCCCAATGATTTAACAAAATTTAGGGATTTCTCCACCACTTTGAAGGAACTATGTTCCACTCATGAATATTGTGATTGAAATCCTAAAATATTTATACAACAAAAAGTAGTAATATATTGATGATATTAAATAACACTACTTCAAATATGAATTTAAAGGAAAAAATACCTTTAGTCAATTTGCTTGCTGTGTTATTATTATAAGCGAAACAAATCCACAACTCTATTTCTTTTCTGTTATCTGTGGATCTTTTCGCAAGAATCATGGATTATAGTTAAAGAATATTTTGCTGGGTTTTGTTCTCGTGAAATAATAAAGTTATAGTGTGAGAATTATGTATAATGCACGAGAAATAGAAAAAAAATGGCAAGAGAGATGGGAAGCTTCAAACCTATTTGAATCTGACCCTGACCCTAACAAGAAAAAGAAATTTATTACTATTCCCTATCCTTATGCTTCTGGTACAATGCATATTGGTCATGGGAGAAGTTATGTAAATGGGGATATATTTGCAAGGTACTACCGAGCAAAAGGTTATAATGTTTTATTTCCAATGGCATTCCATATCACGGGGACACCTGTATTGGCTATATCATCTTCATTAGAAAGGGGAGAAAAAAATACATTTGATAAAATGCGTGATTATGTTGCAATTCACACCTCCAGTCGCGAAAAAGTTGATAAAATTGTCGAAAGCTTCATTGATCCTTGGAATATAGTGAAGTACTTCTCGGCAAAGATGAAGATTGATTTGAAATCAATTGGAATGAGCCTAGATTGGAGAAGAGAATTCACTACTGGCGATAAAATTTATAACCGCTTTATCGAATGGCAATTTCAAAAATTGGGAGAATTAGAATACTTAGAAATGGGAGAATATCCTATTTTGTATTGTCCTCGTTGTATGAATGCAGTTGGTGAGGATGATATCGCAAGCGGGGATGAACTTGATTTAAGCATTAATGAATATATAACTATTAAATTTCCTTATGAGGATGGATACCTAGTACCTGCAACGCTAAGACCAGAGACAATATATGGAGTTACGAATCTATGGATTAATCCTGAAGGAACCTATGTAAAAGCACTGGTTAACGATGAGAATTGGATAATTTCAGAAGAAGCGGTTATGCTTTTACAGAATCAAAATAAACAAATTACTATAAAAGAGACATTTAAAGGCGCTAAATTAATAGGAAAAAAATGTAAAAGCCTTGAAAATCAAAGAGAGTTACTTATTTTACCTGGAACTTTTGTTGACACCTCAATGGCTACCGGAGTAGTATATTCAGTACCAGCTCATGCTCCCTTTGATTTTATCGCTCTAAATGACCTTCAAAAAGACGAAAAAGTGATAAAGAAGTTCAATTTGAATTATAAAGAGATTAATGAGATTCAACCTATTATAATTATAACTCTTGAGGGCTTTGAGGATTATCCTGCTAAAATTTATTGTGAAAAATACCAAGTCTTCTCTCAAAATGATAAGGATAAATTAGATAAAGCAACCTCAGAAAACTATAAATATGAATATTATAATGGTGTTTTAAATGATAGCTGCGGAAAATATGCAGGAATAAACGTTAACGAGGCATTAAATCTTGTAATTGAAAACTTGGTTAATCAAAATAAAGCAGATAAGCTTTACATACCAATAACTAAAGATTTGCGTTGTAGATGCGGTGAAAAAATCAATATTACCATTTTGAGGGATCAATGGTTCTTAAACTTTAATGCAGGTAAATGGAAAGAGAGCGCTTTTGAGTGCTTAGATAAAATGATTATCATTCCAGAAAAATATCGCATTAATTTTATTAATATATTTAACTGGTTAGAAAAGAGACCGTGTGCAAGGAAGAGAGGTTTAGGAACAAAATTACCATTTGATAATGAATGGATAATTGAATCATTAAGCGATTCAACCATTTATATGAGTTTTTATACCATCGCTCATATTTTAAATGGAGAAAATATAACACCTGAACAATTAATTCCCGAATTTTTTGATTATGTATTTTTAGAAGAGGGTGAAGTAAATGAGATTTCAATTAAAACAAAAATTAAAGCTGAGTTACTAGAAAAAATGCAAAGAGAATTTCTATATTGGTATCCTGTTGATCACAGACATACCGCTATTATGCATATCTCAAACCATTTAAGTTTCTACATTTTTCACCATGTAGCTATATATCCTGAAAAACATTGGCCAAAAGTAATCACTTTAATTGAACCTCTTATTAGAGAAGGTCAAAAAATGGGAAAGTCAAAAGGTAATATTATATCGTTGGCAGATATAAAAGAAAAATATTCTGCAGATTTATTTCGGTTCTACATATCTCATAGTGCAGACTTAGGAATAAGTGTGGACTGGCGAGAAAAGAAAATAAGTATCCTCAAAACTCATATTGAGCGATTTTATAATTTTATGCGTGATCAGATAGCGATTGTAAAAAATATTAATGGTAAATATGGGGATATAAAAACCAAATTTGCAAAAGTGGTACTATCAAAGTTTATCAGATACTTTATCGATGCTGACGAGTCTTTAAAGCAATTTAATCTAAGGAGATATCTTCAAATCTCGTTTTATGAATGTTTCAATTTAATCCAGGATTTTAAAAAATTTGCAGAAGAAGAAACTGATTTTCATCTAATATTTCAAATTATTTATTTGGATTGGATAAAAATGCTCTCAATAACTATGCCTCATCTTTCTGAAGAATTATGGGAATATGCGGGGAATAACGAATTAGTTTCACAGACCACGTGGAGCGAATTTAACACGGATTATATTGATGAAGACCTTGAGAGTGAGTTTGATTATATAAACCAATTAGTAGAAGATATTATGAATATCAAAAAAATATTGAAATCTCAGGAATATCAAAAAATCTATATCTACACTTCAGAACAATGGAAATATCAAGTTAAAGAGTTAGTTTTCACTAAGAAGGATGATCTCAATCAAATTATTGATGAATTAAAGCGTAAAAAGATTCTCACTAAAGATAAACATATTATTTCATTTGTGAAAGAACTTATCAAAAACAGGATATGGGAAAGAAAAATACCTCAAATCGATGAAACACGTCTTTTAAACGAATATAAACCATATATAGAGAATAAAGTGGGTAAAGAACTAGAAATTAATTCAAATTATGATCCAAAAATTAAATTAAGTAAGGCTAAACCGCTTAAGCCAGCTATATATATTCCTATTTGAGCTTATAAGCCTCATTCTAAACCATATACTTGTCGTGGTCCAAGATATTGTGGAAATTTCTCTAATAGGGCTATTCGAGCAAGGTAGCAAAGATGACATTCATCAACATAATCACCTCTGAGTTCTAAATTAAATTCTCTTACTAGTTCTGCAGGGCCTCCTCTTAAAAGGGGACCGCAAATAGGATGTTTTTTTGCCTCATATTGAGATACTAATTCGCTTAATGGCGTTTCCCAAAAGTTACCTATACTTAACCCTTGACATACTTGAGCGTTTCCAAATGAATCTACATGGATTCTTCCTAATCCTTCTAAATCTTCATAAGGGCATTCAGTAAAATTGATCCAAGTAGTTTTAGGTAAATCTTCAGTTAATGTGGTAACAGCTCTTCCTCGGAATTTAGTAGTACCCCCAATAATTGGTTTACCCTTTTCTAAAGATTCTTTATTTTCTTTTTGAACTGAAGGCTCTTCAATTTTTATAGAAAATGATGGCAAATTCAAATCTCGAGCACTAATATCAGCGACTTTAGAAAGGCTTAATTTTTGATCTTCATAGTGAAAAATGTCATCACTTACACTAAAGTCATCTATACCAATCTCAGATATGGGTTTCAACCAAAGTCGAGCATCACGATAACATGTTGCCCAGTATGAATTAGTCACTATTCCAATTTTAAACCCTCTTTCTTTTGCCGCTTTAATTCCAGCAATCATAAGAGGATAATACAAAAAGGGTTCCCCTCCTTCAAAATAAATCCATTCTACTGTTTTCAATTTTTCAGCTTCATTCAGTACTTTTTCAATCTGATCCAGCGTAAATGTACCTTTAGAATTAGGACCACAATATAAAAAACAATGATCGCATTCATAATTACATGAATAAGTCAATAAAAAGTGGATTCCGGTTAGTGTTATT
>CAYUTF010000142.1:0-6071 GCA_964447495.1 uncultured archaeon | reverse complement strand
AGAAGGCTCGGAAATATGGGATACATCGAGTATGATACCTAAATTACTCATTATATCGATGAAATCTCTTCCAAGCTTAGTCAACCCTTTTGGATTTTTAACGCCACATCCATCAGCAAGTGAATTCCTTTCATTATGAGTTAACATAATACTACGTAGTCCTAAGCGATAATAATTCCTCAATATTGAGAAATCACCCCCTATCATTCCCGTACCTTCAAGGGCCAACATGAATCCTATCTTATCCGTATTCTCTATGAATTTAAAATCAGATTTTTTTTCAATTAAAATACACTTATCTTGATTTAGTGCAATTTCTTGGAGTTGAGTGTCAATAATTTGAAAAACAGTAAGGGCATCTCGATTATTTACACCAGGAAATAAATCAAAGTCTCCACCAACGGTTAATACCTCAATATTTACATTGCCTTTCTGTAGATCAGGTAAATGATGGACTTTATAAATATCCCTGTGGCCTTTTATGTGGTCATAAAAAACTTTTAGGGCATAATCCGAATGGGCATCAACAATACGCATTATTTTGACTTTGAGCTAATAATTTTCATCAATAAGCATTACAGCTTTAACATTCTTATTCTTTCTGTATATACTTCTTAAGTGTTTTCTAGTGTTTTTTAATTTACCTTACTTTAAATCTTATCTTGCTAGCAACTTAATATTATCGTTTTCAAAATTACTGGTGTATTCAATCTTACTGTTTATTTGAATAACTCTTTAAAATAAAACTAAGTAAGTAACTTTATAAAAAAAGATTTAGTTTACATATTTAAAAATCTAAACTTATAATTTAAATATAAGTAAAATCATTTTTTATTAGCATTAGCAATGGTGAAGCTTAATAAATATTACTTTAAAGTAGTTATAGTAGGGGATACAGGTGTAGGCAAGACAACCCTACTGCATCAGTATCTGAATAAGCGATTTAAATCAGATGCAGAAACTACAATAGGCTCAAATTTTTTTGTAAAATATGTTAAGCTTCCTAATGCAAAAAATTTGATTACTCTTCAAGTATGGGATTTGGCAGGACAAGAACATTTTAAATGGGTTAGAGCAGCATTTTATAAGGGTGCAAGAGGGGTCATCTATGTATATGATTTAAC
Organism: uncultured archaeon; assembly: GCA_964447495.1. Lineage (GTDB taxonomy): Archaea > Asgardarchaeota > Lokiarchaeia > Sigyniarchaeales > SOKP01 > SOKP01. Next base: position 4,947 of record CAYUTF010000142.1, on the reverse strand, counting down.
ACAAAAAGAATCTTTCTATAATCTAATAAAATGGAAGGAAGAGGTCGAATCCTCTATAGGGATCGTCCCAAGTGTATTAGTTGGAAATAAACTTGATCTCCTAGAGTCTCAAAATAACACTATCGATTACGAAGAATGTCTCTTTTTGAAAAATAGTCTAACTGCACGATATTATTATGAAACAAGCGCTAAACTTGGTACAAAAGTTGAGGAAGTGTTCTTAAAGTTAACCCATTTGATGTTTAAAATCTACCAAGAATAAATTCATCGAACATCTCCATAACAAATAATTTATTCGATTCCTAGCTATTTAGAATAATCTTATTTAAAATTCTATCAGGAAAAATTATGAATGAAAATCTTTCAAATAAACACCATTCAGAAATACTAAACTTAGTTAATTTAGTTGAGTACCAAGAAGGTAATGTAGTTAGTCGAACAATGGTATTAAAACAAACTGGGACCGTTACTCTTTTTGCGTTTGATAAAGGTGAAGGTTTAAGTGAACATACAACCCCATATGACGCGATGGTTTACATCTTTGATGGTAAAGCAGAAATTATTATTTCTAAAAAAAGTTATGTATTAGAAAAAGGACAAATGATAATCATGCCAGCAAACGAACCCCACGCGTTAAAAGCTGTTGAACGCTTCAAAATGATGCTAATAATGATCAAATCCTAATGAAAATAAAGTCTGACATATCTTTTTTTAAAAATATAATTAATTTTTATTTAGCCCCTATGAGATACTAATAAATAGGAATAAATTCAATGTTTAAGTATTAAGACAAAATTTATCCTAAATTTATACAATATTATCATTTGATAGGAGTTAATAAATAATGGCAAACTTTTGCATTGAATGTGGAAGAAAACTTGAACCAGATTGGAATGTGTGTCCAGATTGTGGGAAACGAGTACTAAAGGACCCCTCTAATGTTATAAGTCCTCAATATCCAGTTCAAACACCAATACAATATCCTCCTTCTCCTATTGTGAAACAAGAGAAAGCTCCAATCGAGGTAGTGAGCGAAAAGAGTTGGATTTTTTATTTAATAGCGGGAGTGCTTTCATTAATCGCAATATTCACACCTACTGGGGTGTATCAATATACTTATTTTGGCATCGTAGTAGAGTCATGGAATATGTGGATGTATGGTTATAATCAAATGTACATCTATTCGGAAGGAACTCTATCTTTTTGGACGGATATGCCCATTCCACTTTTGCTTTCTATAATTACAACCCTCATTATAGCAATTATGATAATTATTATTTTAATCGGAGCCATAAAACTTAGAAATGCTGAGGTAAAGTCATCTGCTATTTTACTCTCGTGTGGTATTATATTAATTCTTACGGCAATTGCATATCTTTTAGTATTCCATATATACACATTATCCAGTTCAGGAGATTCTATATGGAGTCTAATGTCTCCTGGATTTGGATTAATTGGACAATTTATCAGTGGTATTTTAATTATAATAGGGTATGCTATAGCGAAAAGAACACCGACTCCATATTAATCATTTTTTCCTTTTTATATTTTTTCTATTATTTTCTTAATTTTCCTTCTTCCCTTGAGGACATATTTTTAAACAATAGGAACAATAAGTATTATCCAAGATGCTTTGAATGCATTTAGATCTATCGATATGCGTAATATTTGGGGCGTCCTTATACTTAAAAGGCTCCTCATAAACCGCTTTACCCTTACATTCTAGTACACACAATCCACAATTTTTACAAAACTCTTGCAACGCATCAAAATCTCTTACTTTTGAGTCAGGAATTTCAGCATCAGTAGTTATAATTCCCCACCTCTGTCTAGGTCCAAATTCTGGCGTGATGATTAAGCCGTTTTGCCCTAAAACACCGAGACCCGCTGAGACGGCATGAGGACCATAAAGTAACTTTCCGCCAAAAGGATGATGTGCTTCACTTTTATAACCTTCATTTTTTAAATATTCAGCAAGTTCAATTGTCACATCTCCAAGTACTTTATAGACTCGAAACACTTCAATCTCGCAAATCGCACTAGGAGCTGTTTTAATTTTATCCCATTTCATTTCCATACCCAGCACTATTGCATTTTTTCCGTATACTTTTAAACCATAAAACACAAATCTTTCATCTACAGGTGTATAGCTAATAAAATCCACATCTAATTTTTTTGCTTTTTCTTCAAATTTTTCCCAAAATACAGAAGTTGTTTTCGTCTTCTTATTGTTCTCGTTGCCATATTTCGTCTTACGAGCATCTTTAAACCCCTTGAATGTGCCTCTTAAATATTTACTGAACTTTTTTGCTAACTCCTTATCAATTGTTTCTGCGGGTCCTGCATTCATACTAAAGAGTTCTTTTGGGATAATGAACTTCAGACGTTCATTTTTCCCTATAAAAGTAGGTTCTATATCTATTTCAGACATTTTTTTTGTGAAATTAATGTTTTTGTTATTAATTATGTATTCTCTGTTTTCTTTAATAATTATCATTTTAAAACTTTTTTAAAGATATGATTTAGATTGACAAAAAAATAAAACCACTTAAATAAAGAAAAAAATTATAATTCTAAAAGTCTATATTCTTCCCAATTCCTTGTTCAATTGCTCGATCATAGACAAGTTTAGCAGTAGCGACATCTTGAGCGCTAATACCTACAGATTTAAATACTGTGATATCTGAATTCGTTTTACGCCCTTCACTTCTTCCCGTTATAATTTCTCCTATGGATATAATGTCATCTTCAGTAATAATTCCTTCCTTAATGGGAATGATATAGTCTCCTGCTTCAGCTAAACACGCTTCCTTTAATCCTGCAACTCTAAGGCTAGCACGTTTTATAATAGCTGTATCTAATTCTCTCACATCTGCAGCATGTGCTCCTATTGAAGATATATGTGTCCCTTCACTAACATTGTTTCCATCAAATAAGGGAGTGGTGCTGGTGGTAGCAGCTACTAATATATCGGTATCTTCAAGGAGATCGTTTCCTGAATTAACAATTTTAATCTCAATTCCCAGTTCTTTTTCAAGCTCTGTTTTGAATTGAATAGCGGTTTCCTTTTTCAAATCAAATACTTTACATCTTTCTAATTTTTGATCTAATCCCCAGTATGTCCCCACAACCTGCTTCCTTGCTTGGATACCCGCACTATAAATACCCATAACTCTACTATCTTTACGTGCTAAATATTTAACAGAAACACCTGTAGCGGCTCCCGTTCGCATAGCAGTAATTAAACTTCCATCCATTATTCCCACAATATCACCTGTGTTAATATCTTGGACCATAATTTTAGCAAGGACAGTAGGCATTTGATACTTTTCAGGATTTTGTTTGTAGACTGACACGATTTTAGTTGCCAAAGCATTCATCTCTCCTCCGATAATTCCAGGCATTACCAATGTTAAACCCGGAGCAGGATCGGTTATAGCAATACGTTGAGGAACTAAAGCTTGCCCAAGAGTAAGCTGTTTATACGCTTCTTCAACATATTTCAATGCGTCTTTCATAGTTAAGAGTTCACTAACATTTTCCTTCGATAAAATTCGAACCATTTTGTAAATCAACCTTGTTTATATATTATTTTACGTGTACAGAGTTTAAAATTATTAGGATAGTATATAATTTATATTTATTTACAACATAGATATGACGTATTTAGTAAAATTCTTAGGATACACACTTTAGGATAATGCAAACTCAACCGCAGCTTTAAGATGTATCCTTAGGGTATCGAATAAAGGAATATCAACATCCTCTTGTTTAATCAACAAGGGAATCTCAGTGCAACCTAGTATTACGCCTTGTGCTCCTTTTTCTTTTAAGGAATTAATTATTTCTAAAAATTTAGATTTTGACGATTCAAGAAACAATCCTTGAGCTAGTTCATTAAATATTACATTATTTACGTAATCTATTTCATTTGGTTCGGGTAATAGAACTCTTAATCCATATTTTTTTAGATTCGAAATATAGAATTTTCCTTCCATGGTAAATTTTGTACCTAACAATCCAATAGTATGTATCTTGCATCTATTTACGGCTCTTCCTGTTTCATCAACAACATGGATCAATGGAATAGTTATTTCTGGGATTACTTTATCTGCTACTTTATGTGCGGTATTAGAACATATCATAATTGCAGCGCATCCTGCAGCTTCAAGTTTTTTGCTAATATCAATCATAATTCTTGCGAGATCATCCCACTTATTTTCCTGTTGTAATCTATATATCTCTTCAAAATTTACGGAATATAAAAGAATTTTAGCACAATTCCAATTACCTAGTCTCTTTTTGACCATCTCATTTATGATGCGGTAATATTCGATTGTACTTTCCCAACTCATTCCTCCAATTAATCCAATTAACTTCATCTTTTTACCATTTTACTTTTAATGTAATTAAATTATTTATTTTCCAAATTATTTATTCCCAATATGGTCTACCCCGCCAACTATCTTTCAAATCGAAATTCATAAGTTCTTCAGGATAAGGTTTAAAATACGTCTGATTGACAAGATATTTTTCATCAAACCTCGTAATCCATGAATTCAAGAGATTTTGCAATACAAACAATGGTATCCATCCTACTCGATATTTTTCTAATTCGTCTAAAAAAAACCCTTTTTCTTCATGAGAAAGGCTCTTCTTGAAATACCCGAATGCGTGCATTAAAGCATTTATATGAGCTGTATATTCAGGAGGTTTTTGTAGCAAAGTCTTGAGTTTTTCTTCATATTTTAAAATCAATTCTTCATTGCTTAAATTACTTAGATTAGCCACGATTCGCCCTAATTCTCGCATGAGATTTTGGTTATAGGCCATAAAGAGAAATTTATTCTTGCTATGAAAATCAACCAATTTATGTTTTGAAAAATTATTTATCAGATATTCAAAATCGGCGAAAGTAAATAGCTTGATAAGCCAGTGTTCTCTTAT
>CAYUTF010000141.1:0-6186 GCA_964447495.1 uncultured archaeon | reverse complement strand
TATCCTTATGAATTACGAATAATGTACTAGTACCAGTCATATCTACGGCAGTGCTGTCATCAATTAATCCTAAACCTAATAATGAGATGATAAAATCACCACCACCTGTGATCACAGGAACATTTTTAGGTAATCCAAGTTCCTCTGAGATACTTTTCTTTATGTTTCCGATTATGTCATAAGAATTGTAAATTGGAGCAAATTTATCGAGATTGATTTCCAATAATTCTGCCATATGGAGTGAATATTGATCTGTATTGTAATCATAAACATAAGTACCCGAAGCTTCACTTGGATCAGTTGCGGTTACACCAGTAAGTTTGAAGTTAATAAAATCTTTGGGAACTAAAAACTTATCAGTATTATTATAAACTTCCGGTTGATTCTCTTTTATCCATTTGATTTTAATTCCAAGCCATCCAGTTGTCACTGGGTTAGCAGTAATACTTTTCGCTAATTCTGATTCATCAAACTGATTCCTTATTCTCTTACAAACATTTTCACACCTCTTATCCATCCATATTTGAGTCCATTCCGTTGTTATTTTACCATCTTTATCAATCCCTACTGGACCATGCATTTGAGCACAACAAGATATTGCTGAAATAGAATTACCATCGATTTTTGTTTTTTTCACAACTTGTTTAATCACTTTTTTTGAAAGATTCCACCATTCTTTTGGTTGTTGTTCCGCCCAGCCAGGATGTGGACTCTTAACTTCTTGCTCTATTTGAGCAACTTCATTTACAATTCCTTTTGAATCTACTATTGCTGCTCTGATATTTTGTGTGCCTACGTCTATCGCTAAAAAATACATATTTAAATCATCCTCTATAGTACTTTGGATGGTAATTAACAAAAAAATATAATTGTAATTACAAAAAAATAAATGTCCAAATTATCATTATTATCAAAATAGTTTCTGGGGTTTTTTTTGATTGATTAATGTCGAGGATAAAACCGCATATCCATATATAACGGAATTTAAGAAAGAGCCGTTTAAATCATTTCTTATGATTACACGTCGTGAAATCGGCAGCTTTTATTTGAGCGATTATAATAAAATTCTACAGTTTTATAAGAAGATAAATTTAGATTTAGTCCATAGTGATTCTCTCACTCTTGAAGCTATTTATTGGTTTTTATTGCTCCGAAAATACCTAAAAGAAAATATTGATGATAATAAGGAATTTATTTATAATTACATTAAATCTTGTGAAGTTGAAATTATTGAGAGTGATCAGTTAGGATTCCGAAATTCCCATAATTCAATTAAAACTCCAGATATTTATTCACTATATTATGCCTTTGGGATTCTAAAACTATTAGGATTACTCAATTCTTATCTTGCATCTAAAGGAGAAAATGAAATAATTAGGAAAGTTAAGAATTTCATAAACGCTCATAATACTAATCATGGATTTAAACATTGTATTGAAAAAGAATGCAGTATTTGTGAAAATACACCTCCTTCCAAGACGCTTTATTATATATTCGAAATCTTTATGCTTTTAGATATAGATATAAGACTATTTAAGGAACAGTTCCGCTCCTTATCAACTGAAAAAATACGTGAACCAAACCAAATTTTTACATTATTATGCTTAAAATATTTAGATATGGATGCTGACGTAAGAGAAAAAGATATCCAATACTTTTATCAATTCGAAAAAGCAGATGGCGGATTCAGTTTTTCTGAAGAGTCAGGGAATATCTCAGAAAGTTTTTGGTTTGTATATACTTTAAAAAATTATTCTTGGTTAATTGAATACAATCCCACTTCGGTCTTTTCATTTATATCTTTTAAATTAACAGAGTTATTGCATGAGGAAACACCCAGGAGCATTGATCTTCTTAAGGATATCTCGATGCTAACCATTCTATTATCCCTAATATGGCAGAGATTTATAGAACAAATCGAAAGAGTTATTTTCAAGCAATTAGAAATAAATCATTACCTTGATGTAGAACAGATTAAAAAAACATTTGGGTTAAGCTATGGAATTGAAGATATTGTTTTATACATAAATCTTAGTTATAATTTTAAACTGGAGATTATCAATAATAGAGATGAATTTGAAAAATATCTGGAACATCTAAGTTCTGGCAAACAATTAGTGTTCAGAGAATTTTATTCACAGTTATACGCTAAAAGCATAATATCTTTATCAGATATACTAAAAAAGTATAAATCGGGTCATCCTATAGAATCACTGAAGCTAAAAGAAGACATTTTTCCATTAATAAAGGATTTAAACGAGAAGAATTTTTTTAAAGGGACGATTCGATCTAAACGAGGGTTTTCCTTTATAAAGAAATATTATTTTTATTTAGATTATTTATTAGAGAAAGTAATCATTTCAGACGTAGAAATAATCTCAGATAAATTATTTGAAGAAAAAGAGAAATTGGTTGACATTAAGAACGATATATACAATATGACTTTAAAGTTAAGTAATACCATCATTCAAATCAAAGAAGAGATTGAGTCTTATTTACTGCTGGATGAAATCAACTACGCAAGAGAAAGAATGAAGTTTATTTTGAGAAATGCTTTAATGGAAGCCGATTTTTTAAATGAAAATATCGAAAGTTCATTTAATGAAGATTTAAAATATATCAATTTACAAGCGGCATTAGCTTCAGAAATTCAAAATTGGAATAAAGCATATTCCATACTGCAGAAGAGATTAAATGAAGTCGAGAAATATCTTAAAGAGAAGATTTTGGAAAAAGAGGAATTAACCAAATATCAAAAAACATTAGAAGATTTGGATAACAAAATCAATGAAATTAAAGATAAAATTAGTAAAGATTTAGATGGATTTCGATCTAATTTTAGTGAATCATTTGAGAAAGGCTATAGTAATGAGAAGTATTATTCGATCATCGAAGCTTTTGAAAAAATTTCTCAAAATGTTAGTAGATATGATAATAACATATATAATATCTCTCAACAGATTATTTCTAAAGATAAAAAAATTGTAAAGAAACATAAGAGTGTTATTGATAATTGGATTACCTTTAAGGAAGAATTTGATAACACTTTAAAATATTACACTGATGGATTTCAATTCTTTAATGAAATCAATGATTATATTGAGAATATTGGGGCAAGCATCAGAAATGATATTGAAGAGATTCAAATAAAATCAAAGAATAAATTAAATGAAAATAGTTATAAGGAAGCCTTTAGTATAATTAAAGAAGAATCAGAGGGATTATTAAGCCAAAAATCAAAAGAAATCAGAGAGTTATCCACAAGGGTAAAGAAAGAAATAAAATTCAAACAAAAGTTATTTCTTCTTTATAAATATTTACAAGAAAAGTTAGAACGATTAGATGCCAATATAATTGAATTAGTTTCCCAACAAGTACAATCGCTCAAAAAGAAAGTTATTGAGGAGAGAAATCAAGCGAAAATCGAGAATTTTGATAATTTTGTGGCGCAGGAGATTCCAAAATTAAAATTCAAATTAGAGGATTATAAAAAAAACCTAAACACACAAGAGAGAAAATCTATTACTTCCGTTGTAAAGGGATTTGATGATATTCAAATAGAATTAGATGAAAAAAATAAAGAGTTTATTAAAAAGTTAAATGAAGTCAAAGAGATAATCCAAGATGTTGATGAACGAGCCATACTCACAATACAATGGGATAAATTTACGGATTCTATGAAAAATGAAATAAACACATTAAAAGAAGAATTTGTAAATGGGATTATCAATAATGAAATTACTCAAAGAGCAAGAAAACACAATACGGATAAAGTAGATATAAAAAATTTAGCAGATAGATTAAATTTAAAATGCAAAGCACTAATTCCAAGAATTAAGGAAATGATAGATATATCTAAATTACAGGGTTTGTTAGTTGAAGAAAAGAAATATCTTATTGTTTTCACGGAACATTATTATAAAAGAAAGGAACTTCAAAATTTTGTTGATAATAAACTATTAAAAGAAATTCAGGAATCCTTAGGTAAATTTATCGCTTTATATGATTCATGTGTGAAAAATAATACTTTAAGCGTGAATATTTTAGAGATTCAAAATAGGCTTGAAGACTTAACTAATTTTGAGAAAAAATATTTAAATCTATATGAAAATAAGGTTTGGGAATTAAAAGTCGATCAAAATAGAGTTGAGATAGAAGAGATAAGAGAGAATTTTGTCAATTTCATTAATAATAATAAAAAAGTGCTTGAGAGTATTAAAGAAAATTTAAAGTTATTTATTGATCTGCAGAATTTTATTGAAAATGAATATTATAAACTTAAAATGGAATTAGATACTTTCTACAGCAAATTTCTTGAAGATTTTGAAAAAATTGGATCATTTGAGAAACTCAATGAATTCTTTATCAATAGAAAAGATAAATTTAATAGCAAATTATTGCAAGTCGAGGGCAAAATTGCGGAGGAAATAAAGAGTACTTCAAATAAAACCTATGGATCGAAGAAGTTTGAGATAGAAGCAAGAGAGTTTATGGTAAAGAACAAGAATAAATTTCTTAAATTATATAATGACCGACTTGGAAAAATAAATGACGAAATAGGTTTTATTCGAAATGAAACGTATCGTAATAAATACTTAGATTATATGAATAAGCATAAGATTCATCTAAGTCAACTACTCGGGACTTTAGAGACAAATGTAGATGATTATATTGAAACTCGAGAGTTTAAAAAGGCAAATGACAAAATCAAAAAAAGAGAAAGATATATTCAATTAGAATTAAAAGAGCTTCAAAAACTAAATAAGAATATAGTAAAAGATTATAATAAGGTCTGCAAAAATTTCGAAACGAAGAATAGGCATCTTATTGAGGATTTTGAAAGATTTATTAGAGAATTTAGTGAGATAATAACTGAAAAAGTAAAAGCTTTAGAGGAACTAATAACCAAATCATATGTAGAAATGGCCATAAAAGCAGTAGCAAATCAATTTTTAACAATTGGATTCTTGCAAAACGAACTGAAAATTAAAAAAGCACAAATTCAAAAACATCTAATTTCATTAATCAGTACTGGAAAGTTAAGTGGTAAATATGACCCGAGAATTGGTCTTTATTATGAAAACCCTGATATATTAAAAGAACTGGACGAAAAGGAACTAGAAGTAATTAAAAAAATGAATTTTCGAGTATATATGTTTTTTAGGAGATTGAAGAATTTCTCTAGTCAGTATGGCTCAATTATAGCTTTTTTCGCTAGCATCCTCACGATCTCTTATTATATTTTTAGATTAACGGGAGGGAATCCAATTACTATATTGATACCAATAATTCTGACACTAATTGTGTTCTTATATATGTTTTTTAAGAAGAAAAAAGAAGATAATATTTAATGTATTCTTTTTTTGCCCTCAATTTGATGAGTTATTCATAATCTGAGATAAATTGTACCTTATCCGCATCTTTCTTTAAATATCCTAAATAGCAGGCTCTGTTGAAGTGAGTATAAAATTTATCCTCTATAATATCTTCCTCCTGAGCCAAACCTATCAAAGAATCAATATTCATCTTACCATTAATACTATTAATTTTAACGAGATTGATCAAGGTTTTAAGATTTTTATTTAAATAGTTTCTTTTCTTTTTATTTTCTCCACTGTTCTTTGCCTTTAATTTAGAAATCGAATTTCTTATTCTTGGTGTATTTAGTGTAACTAAATCAGAGTAAAAAGTCACACCATAATTTTTAAAGGTCTTATACTCTTCACTATTTACAAAGTTATCCAATTCCGTTATTATTTCTTCCACTGAACGATTAATAAGACTTTCTTTTTCTTTCTTTTTTCTCTCTTTAAAATTTTGGATTAATTCGTGCTCAGATAAATTATCTACTATTTGATTGAAGTTGATTTTATTTCTATTTAGGGTTTTACATAAATTTAATTGTTTATTTTCTAAGAGCACACAACTCATCGCCATCTCTTTATTTTTAGCGACTTTATAGTAAGGTACATCAACTGTTCCTCTTGTTATTAAAATATAACATCTACCAGAGGAATATCTTCCAGTTCTTCCCCTTCTCTGGATTAATCTGATTTCGGAGGGTACTGGTTCATAAAAAATGATGGCATCCACATTTGGAATATCAAGACCTTCTTCAGCAACACTTGTTGCAATTAAAATATTAATCTTATCCTCTCTAAATTGATGGAGAATTTCAATTTGTTT
>CAYUTF010000140.1:0-6207 GCA_964447495.1 uncultured archaeon | reverse complement strand
CAGTGTGTAAGGATAATATGATCAAAAAGACCCTCATCAATCCAAATGATAATAAATCTTCCAAGGAATGAGGTGAGATTCATAGGAGACATATATAATATATTAATAACTGGTGTTGGTGGTCAAGGAATCGTCCTTATGGGAAATATATTAAGAGAATATGGAATGCGCTTTCCCTTGATAAAAAATGTTGTTGGTACCGAAACAAGGGGTGTTTCACAGCGAGAGGGATCTGTTTTAGCAACAGCAAGATATCTCATTGATAGTAAAATTTATTCTCTCGATCAAAATTTTGAAACAGAAGAACTTATATCTCCATTAATTCCTATTAACGATGCTCATATTGTAATGGGACTTGAACCTTTAGAAACTATTAGGAATTTGCGATATATTTCTGAAAGGACGGTAGTGATTATGAATACTCATCGTAATTATCCAAGAAATGTTATTTTAAAATCCGAAAAAACAAATAAGTACCCGAGTATTGGATATATTATTGACATTCTCGACCAAATTGCCAGGCGTACCGTTTCAATGGACTTCAATGAGTTATCCGAGGCAAAATTTGATAATGCCATCTATTCAAATATTATTTTGTTAGGAGTCGGAGTAAAGGAATTTCGAGAAATATTTAACAAGAAGCTAATGATCTCTGTTTTACAAGATTTTTTTGGAGAAAATTCAATAAATTTAGACGCTTTTGAACTGGGTTATAATTTGGTTAATTTTTAAATTCTTATTATCTACTTATGAATTTCACTTTGAAATTCTCTAATTTTCCATCTTTAATTTGAATTTCACGAAAACCGCCGACTAAATTGGGATTATCATATCCCCCTAAACCCAAGGCAGGTGTTTGAACAATAAACGGCGCATTATTTTCAATATCTTTAGCGTTGGTATATAATTCAGAATAAAGATCATAATAGACGGGAGTTGTTAATTCCTCTTCTTTGATATTCTCTTTAGTGTTTGTTCCCTTTACTTTAGGGATGCCCAATCGAAATTCTTTTAATTCATGAGTATGCCCCGATAGAGTCAGATTCACATGCTTTCTACAAAAATCAATTAATTCCTCCCAATGGGAAGATATAGTGCCGAATTTCAAGTTAAATTTCTCATCAATTCTCGCTTTAGATTTAATAAACCCCAACTTATTAAAGAGAGTCTCTTTAAATTGGGAAATTTCAGTGAGCAATTGATCTGACGCAGCTTTTTTTCCCACTCGTTTAAATAAACTAATGCTTTTCTTTGGATTAATCGGTGGACCGTGCATGAATAAAAAGGTATTTTCTCCAGGTTTTATGTGGGTATGTATTAGTCTTTCCAAAAAAGAAATCTGTTTTGCTGATAAACCGGTGACAGAAGGTTTCCCGGAAATTAAATCTCGTAGATTCCTAAATGAATCTGAACCTGTGTTTAAAAATATAAGATTATTCACTCCCAGTTTAAGATAATAATCTAATGAAAGATTAATTTCAAATAAATACCCTTTGAGCGCCCTAAAACTTTTAGTGATTGCAGTAATAGGATTTGCTAAATATTTATCATTTAACGCCAAAGCCTCATTTGCCTTTAAACCAATTTTTTTATAGAGACCCCCCCATCTTAAATCATAGTGATATGGTCGAAAATCGTGATTGCCCGTAATTGTAAAAATGGGACATAGCAATTCTTCGCCTTTTATTACCCCTCGTTTTTCAGAGGTATCTTGATTCAAAATAATATTTTTAAATGTCTTCCAATTGGTCGAATTATAGCTAAATTCCGAGGATTTCCTCGAATCTTTCGATATCGTTGATAATATTGCAAAATCAATCAAGTCTCCCGTTAAAACAACAAACTCTACGCTATTATTTAATACTTCTTTATTAATAAGCTTTATAAAAGCTCGGAAATTATTATTTGGGTTTACATATCTTTTTTTTAGGGGTGTTTGAGATACTTCTATACTTTCTTGAGCCTTCTGAAATAACTTACTTAATTTTACAAGGAAGCCTTCACTTGTTGCATGATCTTCATCAGGCTCTTTACTAATTAATTTCAACCAGTTTTTCACTACTTCATAAATACTATCATTCCGCTCAGCAATATGTAAATCAGTGGCATGAATAAAAGAAAACGTATTCCAATCAGATTTTGAGATAACTAATGAATGAAAATTAACCCTTTTTTCATTGGTGTCGAATTTTTGAACAATATCTAACATTACAAAATTATGGTTTTCTAAGAATTCGATGATCTCTTCTGTCACCTCAAACTTAATTTCAATAGTATAGAAGTAAGTTAATGTATCCAAAATTTCTTGTCTCGTATAATATTCTAAAGTAGATTGATAACTGTCATAATTCGGTTTATCTATTCCAGTAAGCGTTGCGGGGTTGATATCGACTATTAATGGTTTAATTACATCTCCCCGCATAGCGTTATCTTTCCCTTTTACTAGCTCTTCTTCATATTCATCTATTAATTCTTGACTCTCGGTTCCAATTGCTTTTTCAAATGTTTCACGCTTTTTTTTTGATATTTTTAAAAGTAACCTCTGCCATAATCCTTTCTTTCTTGCCTCTTTAATCTTCTGCGCTCTCTTTCTTCGCTCTCTTTCAATTAAACTTCTCAATCTCCACTTATATTCAAAAATAGGTATTAATTCTATATTTTCTTTTAATAGATTTTTAACTTCCAGGACGTCAGGAACATTACTCGCACATAACAACTTAGTTTCAAATTCTTTTTGTAGTAATTTTTTATCGATACTAAAAAAGAATGGATGTCCTAAATTAGGATTTAAAATGAGTACTTGAGTTGAAATATATCTGCTTATATCGTCCATAAGGTTAAAATCATTCCTTTATTTGAGTTAATTTTAATAACCATATATGTATAGCCCTTTAATTACAGAATAAATGAGGTCTAAAAAATTTTTGCTTATAGGTAAAATCGCATCATGAAAGACTTCCAATAGCAGAAACATGTGGAAATTAAGAATAAGTATAAAATTTTCTTTTGAAACTGAAATGTTAGAATTTGGAGAATACTATTCTGAGTCTAGATTCGCTAGATTAACAAATATCACATTATCGCCACGAACAACGATGTTTCCAAGGTCTTCATGCTCCTCTCTAATGTTTCCTTCCTCATCTTGATACTCAAAAATCTGACTTGTCCCTTCAAGATAGAGATTCAAGTGTTCATCGAAACCGCCAAGGTTTCCTCTGAATAATCGGTTTCTCTTAACCTTAATTAAGATAATCTTGTTCATTGAATTTTTTAAGTAATCGATGGGTCGATTTGGTCTATTTTGTTGCATAATTCTTCTTTCCAACTTTTAATATAATATAATAAAGTATACAAAAAATATGTAATGATAATATTTAAAATTAAATGTGAGAATTAAAACCTTTTGTTTATTTAACCTTTAAAGTTTATAAATAGTACAAATTTCACATTATTGTATGACTAGTAGAAAATCTAAGGAAACGGTGATATGCTGTATTAAAAATTGTCAGAAAAAAATTCAAAAAGATGAAGCGTTAGTGATTGATGGCAAATATTTTTGTAAAGTGTGTGGAGTTCAATACTACAGAAATATGTTAGGAATGTAAGTAAAAAACCGCGTGTCTCAATTTTAAGGAAAACTGGGTCAGCGTTCCACAAAGATTTTTAGTAAAATCGCATATTCTATGATGGATTTTAGAAAATTATTTTTATAAAAAAACATATATCAATTATATCCCTAAGTTTTATTATACATAAAGGCTCGTGGCGAAGCATGGATATCGCGGCAGCCTCCTAGTCTTTGATTTTGGAGAGAGCTGACGAACAGGGGTTCAATATGAAATGCGCTTTCGCATTTCTTGAATAAATCCCCTCGGGCCTGCTATTTTTGTTAACACAAATAATTAATGGGTATCAAATCGCTTAGCCGTTCTTTCTTGTCTTACATAACGAGAATTTAAATAGTTCTTAAACCCAATTATTACACGTTAAAAAATTCGAGGTGTAGAAAATTCCGAGAAAAATATTAAGAGTTAATATGAATAAACTCGAAACGAAATTTGAAGATGTACCTGAAGATTGGAAGATTTTAGGTGGTCGAGCTATGACATCTACTGTTGTTGCAAAAGAGGTTTCTCCCGATTGTCATCCATTGGGACCTAACAACAAACTCGTTTTTTCACCGGGTATGGTTACTGGCTCAGCAGCTCCGACTTCTGGAAGGATTTCCGTTGGGACAAAATCTCCTTTAACCGGAACCATTAAAGAAGCTAATGCGGGGACAAGTTTTGGTCAGAAATTGGGTCGGCTCAGAATTGCTGCTATTATAATTGAGGGTCAACATAAAGGTGACTATAAATTACTGAAGATTACGAATAATGAAGTTAAATTTATGGATGCGAATAAATTGTCCAATAAAGGGTTATATGGTGTATATAAAGAGCTATATAAAGAATTTGGCGATAAATGTGGTATTTGCGGAGTCGGTATAGCTTCAGAGATATTAGGAGCTGCTTCCGGCATATGCTTTAATGATCCAGAAGGGCTTCCAAGTCGATATGCGGGTCGAGGTGGAGTAGGAGCAGTCATGGCTTCAAGGGGTTTAAAATTCATTATTGTTGATGATACAGGAGCTCCAGGAGTAGAAATTGCGAATGATGAAGTGTTTAAACAAGGTATTAAGAAATTACGGGATGCATTAACAACTCATGATGTAACTAAACCAGGCGGTGCTCTCAATTCATATGGTACTGCTGTTTTAGTGAATATTATAAATGAAGCTGGAGGTTTGCCACAACGAAACTTTTCATCAGGACAAGATGACCGTTCGGAAAAAGTGTCTGGAGAAGCAAAAGCAGATGAGATTAAGAAAAGAGGTGGAGTTCGGCCTCATTTCTGCAGTCCAGGCTGTATTATCCAATGTTCTGAAGTGTGGACGAAACCGGGTGGAAAAGATCCGGTTGGAGTATTAGAATACGAGAGTGTATGGGCTCTTGGACCTAATTGTGGGATTTATAACCTTGATGATGTAGGTGAACTAAATCGGGCATGCAACGATCTTGGTTTAGATACTATTGAAGCAGGAAATGTTTTAGCAGTTGCGATGGAAGGTGGTTTAGCAAATTTCGGAGATGGAAAGGGAGCATTAAAATTAATGGATGAAATAAGAAGGAAAACTGCTACAGGGAGAATTCTTGCGAATGGAGCTGCGTTTACAGGTCAGGCTTATGGAGTCACCAGGGTCCCAGTAGTTAAAGGTCAGGCACTTCCTGCTTATGATCCCCGAGCGATTAAAGGTATTGGAGTTACTTATGCTACAACACCTATGGGGGCAGACCATACTGCAGGTTACGCTATTGCAACAGAGATTCTCAGCGTAGGAGGGACTGCAGATCCAAGAGATACAAAGAAAGCGGATTTATCGCGTAATTTACAGCTAGCAACAGCAGCACTTGATTCTACAGGCTATTGCTTATTTACAGCATTTGCAATATTAGACATCCCTGAAGGTTTGGAAGGTATCGTAGACACGCTCAATGGTGTTTTTGGAACGAGTTTAACTGTTCCGGATGTTCCGAAATTCGGGCAACAGATAATTGATATTGAACGAAACTTCAATAAAGCCGCAGGATTCACTGCTAAGGATGATAGACTTCCAGAATTCTTCCATACTGAAAAATTGCCTCCTTATAATCTCACATTTGACGTTACTGACGAAGAACTTGATAAAGTATGGGGCGCATAAGGTATTAAGTCATGCCTATACTGGTAAAAATATTCGGAGAATTAAGATTTAAGGTCAAAAATCAAACCATCACAGGTAATAATCCATTAAATATATATTTAAATTCTGAAGATGTGGAAAGAATATCAGACATCCTCAATTTTTTTTTAATAAAAGAGGAAGAGACCAGTCATATATTTGTAAATGGTGTGTATTCTGGATTTAAGAAAAAAATAAAGGATGGTGATAGAGTTGGCATATTTCCTAGAAAGATGGGGTTATTATACAAATGGTATTTTACGAGAGCTAATGATTAAGAAAGATAAATCTTCAATTTCTATTACAGTGAAATTTTTCGCAGATTTAAGACAATATGGACCATACAAGGAGAATATAAAAGTCCCCCCTGAGAGTACCATCAAAACAATCCTTCAACAGTATAAAGTACCCGTAACTAAGCAAAAAATAATTATCTTAGTGAATGG
>CAYUTF010000139.1:0-6618 GCA_964447495.1 uncultured archaeon | reverse complement strand
AAGAATTTTTCAAACCATAATGTAAAAAAGCTAATAAGCTTATTCCGATAGCTGCGAGGGCATAATAATCTATATTTATGAATAGGAACCAAATAATTCCTATTAACGGTGTTAATATTTTGAATAAATACCCAAAAAGAGTAAGTAATTTTAAATCTTTCGCTCTTGCAATGTTTATTAAATATGTGGTAAACATTAATAGAGAATAAAATGAAATAAACGCCGCTATTGGAAGATATATCATTCCAAATAAAATGATAATTATTTGTTTAATACTAAAGTACACTGTTTCCTTTTTTGTAAACAGTCTATCGGAAGAAGAAGGAGAGCTATATCTACCATAATAAAGGACATATCCTAAAATATACAAACCTCTACAGATTCCAACAAAAAATAAATTGGGGATAAGCATCTTTTCTATATTAAAGATTCCAAAATTTCCCAAAAAATAAAATAAAGCGATTATCCAATTTATCATAAATATTATTTGGTATTATCTTACTTTTAAACTTTTAACTGATTTTCTAATAGAAAAAGAAAAAAGAAAAGAAGTATATATTCTTGGTTTAAGTCGGTACTGGAAGTTTTATATAGGATTGATAATCGGGACCAACTAAAATTGTATTATTAGCAATATATCTTTTTAAGTACTGGTAAGAATAAATACGTTGGGCGGCACCTGTATTCGGGTTTACGCCAAATCGAGGGTAATTTGAGCTCGAAATTACTATTCTCATCTTATGTCCAATATTGAATTGATAGGCAGTCGCCCATAAATCAATATCTACTTCTGTATATTCTAAATCATTTAACGGAGGAGCAGTTGCATTAAATCCAGTTCTCCTAACAGCATTAATTATCCCATCGCTAATTAATATTGAACGCCCATCAGGATACACATCTGAAATCTTTACGGTGAAATCTGTGTTTGTGCAGTTTGATTTTACAAAAAGATGAGCCCACATATTTCCTATAACTTCATATGGTTTAGAAAATATTGGAGAATCAAATACTAATACATCATCTCTACTTTCTAATGAGCTTTGATCATATGGACCTGAAGCAAGAACCAGATTACTTCCTCCTAAGGTTGGAACTGGATTTCGAGGATCAAATTGATAAGTAAAGTTAAAATTCTGAGCACCCGGTCCTGTGAGATTTAACTCATTATTGGCTGTTAAAAACCAAGTATCATTTGTATGAGGTATTGGCCAATCCGTTGCATATCGAAAATCATTTGCATCCACAGATGCGTTATCAACATCTCCCATCATATAATATGCTACTCGTTTTCCCGACCAATCAAAAGGAATGCCAAGTAAAGCATAATCAAGGAGTTTTTGCTCCCAATCCATATAAAGATTAAAACCACTTACGGATTTTGTGGGAAATATTAGTTCACCTTGTCTTCCTTCTCCTGGAAATCCATGAGTGAACGGTCCCATAATTAGTAATTGTTTACAACGAGCAGAAGGCAATCCTAAATCATCATAGCCCATATATCCATCTAATGTCCCTTTTTGAAATGTATCATACCATCCACCGATATGAATTGCTGCAACGCTTACATTTTTAAATGTTGGACCAATATCCATAAAAAGTGAAGTTGAATTATAAAATATATCCTTTTTAGGATGAGAAATTAATTGATTCAGTTGATATTCATAATTATCAGGTGCAGTCATTTTTAACCATTCGGTTGCAAGATTCTCCTTAAAAGCACCTCCTTGATATATTGAAGTTCGATATAAATCAGGAGTAGCAATCATAATGGACTGGGCTAATAATCCACTTGGATTCATACCTGCGTAATAATATTCGCTGATACCTAATGCAGATGCTCCTACAGAAGCAATTTTACCGTTACTCCATGGTTGTTCTAAAATCCATTTAATTGTATCTACCCCATCCTTATATGCATCTGCAAATAATATATAATGCTCGCCTGCCGGAGAATCAAAAGTCCCTCTACAATCTTGAACAACAAGATGATAGTTCTGGGTTGAATATAACATTCCATAGAGGCTCCCCATTCCATCTTTACCATATGTGGTTCTCACTAGAATTACGGGTCGAGGGTTTCCAAAGGAACCAGGAGCAAAATACACATCAGTTGCTAACTTTAGGTTATCTCTCATTGGGACCATAAAAATAATTTTATCTGGTGGTGAAAATACTGCGGTCGTTATCAATAATGAGGTTGGGAAAGCGATTAAGAGGAATAATAAGATAAATTGTAAAATTTTAGGAAGTCTGTGAAATTTTCGTTTGCTATATTTTTCAAATATTTGAGATAAAGAAAGCTTTGAGATTTTCAGTCCATATTGTAGGAAGACTAAAAGGCTTATAGCTACAGCTGCTATTGAGTAGTAATCTAAACTGATAAATGTAAACCAGAGGATGCTAAATAATGGAGTAAGGATTGCTATTAAAAAACCAATAATGTTAAAAAATCTTTCTTTCGTCCCGAAATGCCAATTTTTAATGTAATATCCACTCATCATTAAGGAATAAATTGAAAGAAAAACTGTTAATGGAAAAAATAATATTCCAAATAATAGCAAGATAAGTTGTTTAATTCCAAAGTAAGTAAGTTCTTGTTTTGAGAATAAAAATAAATCCGTTCTTTTCGTATTATTCTCCTTTTTGTAATAATTCAAGAGGTATACAAGGATATAAAAACCTCTACTTAATGCTAGAAAGATTAGATTTGTAGTAATGATTTGTTCAAGTTTCAATAAACCAAGATCATCAGCAAAGTAAAATAAAGCAATGATAAAGTCAATCATAAATAATTATTGAGAAGCTTCCATTAATAAAGATTCATATTTACGTTAAAATCATCTTTTTAGGAGTTTGAAAAATTAATAGCTTAAGTCTTAAGATTTTAGCTCTTCATTTTTAATAAAATATTTATGCGTTAAAATGTTATACAACTAAAGAAGTTTTAATTTTAATCTATATAATGTCAATTTTAAAGTACCAAATATTCGGAAGTAACACTGTTGGGGTGTATTTAGAAGTTAATAATCTTTATGGGTTATATCCCCCAACTTTATTGAAAAGTACTTTAAATAACATTAAGAAAGTGTTCAAAGAACCGCTTTTTCCTTTAACAATAAATAACTCGCACCTTATTGGAGTGTATACCGTCAGTAATAAATATGGTATAATTTTGCCACATATCATTAGAGATGATGAGTTAGAAAGTTTAAAATCAAATTTGAAAATAGTCGATGAGTCTATAAATATAAGTATTTTAGATTCAATTGATAATGCTTATGGTAATCTTATTTTATGTAATGATAAGGGTGCAATTATAAGTATATTTTTAAAAGACTACAAAAAACAAATTGAAGATATTTTAAATGTTGAAACTGTAATATATGAATTTGCGGATCTAAATCTTCCAGGGTCTATATCATTAGCTAATAATAAAGGTTGCGTTGTGCATCCGCTTAGTACTGACGATGATATAAATTTTATAGCCTCAATACTAAAAATCGATGAAATAGACGTCTCGACAGTAAATAGAGGCATACCATATATATCTTCTGGAGCCGTTGCTAATGATAATAATGGAATATTTGGCCAAGCATGCACTGGACCAGAGATGATGCGGATGACTAATATTTTAGGTTTATAAGCTTATAAGTATAATTAATGCCTTAAATTTTGGAAAAAAAGGAAAATTTAATATTTTTATATAAATTATCTATTTTAATCTCATTGAGACAAAACACTTGATAACTTATGTCAGAGATTAAAATTTTTCGAATTATTGGTACATATAATAAGAATCATAAGAAATATTTATTTCGTAAGGAAGTTAGGGCTTTAAGAAAAGAAGATGCTCTTGAGAAAGCTTTAAGTCAAATTACATCTATTGGAATTTATCGAAGGCGAATTCATGTTCAAGAGATTAAAGAAATTTCAATAAAAGAGTGTCAAGATTATCTCATACGAGAGTTATCTCAATAATTAAAACCAATTTAATCGTTAGGTAAATTAAAATGCAAAATTCTCAAAATATTGAAAGACAATTATATCAATTTAGATATTTAAAAGAACAGCGTGATATGTTACAAGGCCAACTTGAGATAGTAAATGCTTCACTCAGTAATTTATTAACTACTAAAAGCACTTTGGAAAATTTAAAAGAGGGAGTCAATAAAGATGATGAAATTCTTGTTCCTATTGGAGGTTTAGTTAATATTAAAGCATCAATTAAAGATACTGAAAAGGTATTACTCTATATAAATCAAGATACTGTTATTGAAAAGAATCTTACTGAATCTATAGAATTTATTGATAAATTGATATCCCAGCATAATGAGCAAATCAAATTTTTAACCGAAAGAGTTGAAGTTTTTGAGCTAAACTTACAAGGGATGTCTCAACAACTTCAAAATAGAATGGATCAAAGGAATCCCTAATGCTTGAAAAGCTAAAAAATACTTTTTCGAATTTTGTTAAAAAAACTCTTT
Organism: uncultured archaeon; assembly: GCA_964447495.1. GTDB lineage: Archaea > Asgardarchaeota > Lokiarchaeia > Sigyniarchaeales > SOKP01 > SOKP01. The sequence continues at coordinate 2,131 of CAYUTF010000139.1, read as the reverse complement.
CAGAAGAGAATTTAGATAAATCTCTGGGTGAATTAAATTTATTACTCATTAGTAATGATGTTGCTACCGAAACTGCTGATGAAATTACCACAAAAATCAAAAATTCTCTGAAAAATGAACAAATAGGATTATTATCTTCAAAAAAGAAATATTTATTTGATATTTTAAAGGGAGTAATTACAGAAATCTTAACGCCTGAGAAAGAAATTAATCTTATTGAAGAAATAAAAAAAAAAATTGAACTAAATAAACCTTATGTTATGGTTTTTTTAGGTGTTAATGGAACTGGAAAAACAACTACCATTGCTAAATTAGCCTATTATCTAAAAAAAAATAATATTACTTCTGTTGCTTCAGCTTCAGATACTTTTCGAGCTGCTGCTATTGAACAACTTACTTATCATATGAATAATGTGGGAATAAGGGTTATTAAGCATGAATATAAATCTGATCCCGCTAGTGTAGCATATGATGCTATTAATCACGCTATCGCTAAGAATGTTAATGTGGTTTTAGTAGATACTGCGGGTAGGCAAGTGAGTAATAAGAATTTAATGATTGAGATGCAGAAGATTGTCAGAATTGCAAATCCTGATTTAGTTATATTTGTTGGAGATAGTCTTGCAGGTAATGATGCATTAAACCAAGCTAAAGAGTTTAATCGAAATGTTGGAATAGATGCTAATATTCTAACTAAGTTAGATGCGGATTCAAAAGGAGGATCAGCATTATCCATCTCTTGTGAAACGAAAAAACCAATAATATTTGTAGGAACTGGTCAAACATATGAGGATCTTAAACCATTTGATCGTGAATTTTTCATTTCGAGTATTTTAGGTTCTCATGACGATTAATAAATTGAAGTAATAACAGTTAAATTTTTTAAATATATATTTTTAATTTAATTGTGTCAAACGCATACCCTAAATATGATAAATATTCAACATATGAGAAAAAGAAAAAACTATCATTGTACGAAAGAATAGGAGTTTTCTTTCAAAACACTAAAAGAATTATTAAAATCGCGAATAAACCTACAAGGAAAGATTATTTCACTATTTTCAAAATTTGCGTTATTGGGCTTGCCTTACTTGGAGTTGTTTCCTTCGTTATTCAACTAATTTTTACTATTGTAAATGATGCTCTTAATATTGGTTATGGATAAAACCTTATTAAAAGAAGAATAATGAAAAACTTTTTAATTCCTTTTTTATAACAGTATTTTATGAAAATCACATTAAGCTATCAAGGAAATCAACAATTTAAAGCAAGTGTGAGACATTTTAAAAATATCGTCATTGACGAACCTGAATCTTTTCATGGAAATGACCAAGGTCCAAGCCCGATTGAGTATTTCCTGATCGGAATTGGAGGATGCATAAGCTCATCACTTATATATTGTTTAAATAATAATAATGTAAAATTCTCTGATTATCATGTTATCGTTGATGGGAGATTAAAGCATATAGGACCAAAGATGCTTTTGAAATTGGCAGAGATTTACATTACTATAAATTTTCATCTTGACGATGAAAGTTCGAAGAAAAAATTGGATTATTGTAAATCGATATTTCAAACTCATTGTCCATTATCAGAATCGATTATCAATGGAATTCCCATTCAATTAAATATCAATGAAAAATAAAAAATAAAAAATTAATTTTGAACTTCTAAATTTCGAAATCAGAAGGAATACACTATTATCTGATCTGGTACAAAAAGTTCTTCCTCTTTGTTTTTGCAAGCAATAAATTTGATTTTCATATCCTTTGCCAATGAAAGAAGTCGTTTTGTTAAAATACCATCAATTATGAGAAATTGTGTATTTTTGTATTTAGAAATATTATCGAATAATTCTCCAACAGGAAGGTTAAATTGTACTTCAGAATTTTTGTTAAAGCCTATACTATATCCTGGTTGTATTTCTCGAAGTTTTGATATTATAGGAGCTTGATTTTTAATTTTTAATTTTTTTAAAGTTTTCTCTAAGTAACTATCAATTTTTACAAGTTCATTTTTCGGTTCTTCTACTTTTTCAATTTCAGTAATGGAGTTAGAGGGTTTTTTATTCTGTAAAGCCTTGATTAACTGTTTACGCGTTAATTCTTCGACTTCATAACCTTCTGGGGCT
>CAYUTF010000138.1:0-6693 GCA_964447495.1 uncultured archaeon | reverse complement strand
TAGCAACAACAATATTTCCAAAAAAGTCTAGAATACTATTCCACATATTTTGAAAGCTTTCATCAACTAGTTTCCAATTACCAGTAAACAATCCAACAAATACACCTAAAGCACCACCAATAAAAGCTATGACATTCATAATAGCAGCGATAACATTGTCAATGGCTTTAACGATTCCATTAAAAAGACCTACAACTATTCCAATTATTGCAGCTATAGCACCGCCTATAACAATTCCAAGTCCTTTAAATAGTGTGACAACTGGTCCTATTACAGCTTTTATATTTTCAAAGGCTTTTTTAATTGCATTAACATTAAAACCTTTAAAAGAATTTGCTACTGTTTCTTTAACATTAGCAAAACCAGCAGCAATTACACCAACAAAGCTACCTACAGCCCCTACAATTCCATCTATTACTGTAGTTACTACATTTTTAATTGAATTAAAGGCATTCATAAATCCATCCTTAAATGAAATAATTTTGTTACCGATCTCGGCCATTTTATCTCTAAATTCTACAAAACTTATTACTGTTTGATGTATTTTTGCCATAGTCTCACTTGGAACTAAATTTTTCATATTGTTTATGAAATCCCCAAAATTACCAGTTGCAATTCCTTTTATTAATCCTATAAAAGCCCCTTTTATGCTATCTATGTTTTGTAGAATAAATTTTGCCGCCTCTCCTAATTTAGCAATAATACCATTAAATTTTTCAAATATAACTCCTCGAACTTTTTCAGAACTCAATATTAATCCTACAAAAGCAGTGACAAGCCCACCAACAACGCCAATTACAGCTAATATTGGTACTGTAATTGTACTTATAATAGCTGTAAAAGCAGCTATTACGGTACTTACACCACCAATAATTCCACCTAGAACGCCAACCGCTGTGGCTATACCAAGAATAATTGGGCCGATTAGTCCTGCCATTATTGCAAATCCAGCTGTTAATTTTTGTTGAAATGGATTTAAAGAAGCAAAAGCATTGCCTACGAAGTCAAAAGCTTTAACCAGCGTTTCTAACACTGGAACAGCCACAGACTTTATAACATCAAAAAACTTTATTAAGTTTGCTTGTAATGCAGATAAAGCAGCATTCCATTTAAAATCTACAGTTTCACTTGCAGCTTTAAAAGCCTTATCAAGCATACCAGTAGAATTTGTAACAGCTTCAAAACTTTTTTTATTACTTTCAAGATTTGAGCCAGTTAAATCAAGTACGCCCATTAATGCTCTAATATTTGGAAATACTCTGGCAATTGCTTCTTCTCCATATTTCGTTGTCATTTCTCTTAATTCAATTAATGCTTTTAACAATCCTTCTTCTTTAATTTTTTTACGCATTTCTTGGGAACTAGTTCCCATTGCCCGAAGCTGTTCTTCAGCTTGTTTTGATGGTTTGATTAAGCCTGCTAAAACACTTTTTAATTGAGTTGCTGCCTCTGCTGCTGGTGTACCTGTTTTTGTCATTGCTGCTTGTGTTGCTGCTACTTGATCAAATGATACTCCTAACTCACTAGCTAAAGGTAATACTTGCCCCAACGACCCTGCTAACTCAGAAGTTTCTACCTTGCCTTCTCGAACAGCCGCAACTAAAATATCAGTCGCTTGTGCTGCACTTAAATTTTTTATTCCATAGGCATTTACGGCAGATGTTACAAGATCGGCAATAGTTTTAGTTTCGCCTAATCCTGCGGCACTTGCCTTAGCAGATTTTTTAAGAACATCTAAAGCATCTGCACCCCTTAACCCAGCAGATGTTACAAAATACATTGCTTCTGCTAACTCTTTAGGCGGCTTTGCTACCGCCGGAGACATACTTAATATATCTCCCTTCCATGAATTAACCTGTCTTTGAGATACTCCAACAAGGCCAACGATTTTTGACATTTCTGCTTCAAAATCTTTACCGAATTTTGCAGCGGCTAAAATACCAGCAGCTAAAGGAACGGTAATAAATTTTGTAAGACTTTTTCCAACCGACATCATTGAACTTGATACACTTTTCAACGAATTGCTAATTTGACTAGCAAAAGCAGACCCCATTCCTCTAGCACTTGCCAAGCCACTCTGGAATGGGGAAAGATCGGCATCTATCGGAGCGGTTACTCTTCCAACTATAAACATATAAAAACTCCTTTTTTGCCAATAAAATCTATTTTATTATTTTATAATTACTTCTTCAGCTTCAACAAAACTTCTATTGCTTTTATCATTATACCAATGACTATATGCCGAATCTTCGGGAAGTCCACTAACTAGTATTAAGAACTTTCTCCAAGTAATTAAATTATTTTTATGTATATAATTTAAATCTAAATCATAAAATCTTTTAAAATCAGCTTCTAAGCTTCCCCATGCCCAAATTATTATCTTTGGATTTGGATTTTTTTTTCTGATATATGACCAGATTTACTTGTATCCATATGATATCCCCATTCATTTAATATTTTAGGGACTATATTTTCATAAACAAACATCAGAGAAATTCTATTATCCCTAGACTTTTCTAAATTTTCAATAAACTTTTTCCCAAACATTAATTCTATAAAAGGCATTATTTTATCATCATCCATAATGATAGTCCATTGTCCTTTTATTTTTTTATAACAATTTCTTAGGAAAAAGGTCGAAAAATTAAAAGGCATTTTTTTAGGTAAAAAATAAGTTCTACCCAAAAGCTTTATTTCTATTTTTTGTTTGTTTTCTTCTCTTAATGCTTGATCAAAATCTAAAACAAGATTATTACTTTGTCTTTCGGTAATTTCTTCTTGTTTTTCATTTAAAAATTTGATTCTATCGGCATTATTCTTTAAATTATTTTCAGACATCTTAAACTCCTTCTATTTTTTTTATTACTTTAACTACCTGGTGTTATTTCTACTTTAGAATTAATTCTAAAACTTCCTTTATAAGTATAAACACCAGAAGTATCCGCACCTTCTTCATATGAAGTAAAGAAGCCGCTTAAAGCCCAGCCATATCCAGTATTACGAGTACTTTTTAATGTTATAATTTTCCCTTGATCAACTGCATCTTTTAATTCACTTTGTCCATCATCTAACCCAGCAGCAGCCGATTCAATAGTTATCCCTTCAATATCCGCAGTTTCCGACACTGCAATTGATGTAAATACTTGGTGTAAAACATCTGTTCCGGCAACAATATCTTCTGATCCAGTAATATCCTGTTCAGAAACTGAAACTTTTCTATTAAAAGAAGTTATTTTGCTTACAACTTGACTATCTACCTCAACGACAGTTCCAGCAAATTTGACCTCCCCTTCGACATTGTCTGGGCTTGCCATTATAATAGGCAAAACAGGAGCCAATAAAATAGTTTTCAAAGTTTTCTTAAAAATATTAAAAGTTTTATTAGATAGCATAAAAATCCTCCTTTCTTATAATCTATACTTATTGCCTGTACTTTGTACTCGGCAATTATAAGTAACTGCGTATTCTGTTCGATTTTTTTCATCTTTCCCCAGGTTTTCTGGCGGCTGATCTATAAATACAGCACTAACAATCGGACCACCAGATATTAGAGGAGTACCACCAAACCCCATAAAGTATTTATGAATATTATAAGCAAGTTCTTTAGCTGCCGCTTTGCTTGAATTTCTTGTAATAACTTGAAGTCCAAATAGATCAACTGATAAGCTGCTTGATTCGTCAATTTGTGGAGCATTAACATCAAAAGCAGTTACACAGTTATCAGGGCTTAAAGGTTGAAAATTATCAAATAAATCAGTACCAACAACCCCGAATCCTTCTTCTTCAAGCCAATCAATGAAATTATCGGCAATCATAATACGCCTCCTATTCCAGTCCTAAGATTAGATAAAAGTTTATCCTTCGCTAATCGATTAAATGGATCTCTTAAATAAAATCTTTTTCGACCATGTTGGAAATTTGCGTTTTTTTCATGCCATCTGATAGCGTAAGGAATTACAGGATATCCAGTAGAAGGGCCGCCGCCAAAGCAAGCACAACCAGCAGCTTTCCCATCAGGCGACATTTTTGCTACTCCTGTATTTCTTAGCGTTCCTTCATCTAGTGGTACTTCTCCTTTTCCTGCTTGAACTACAGCGTCACAAGTTTGAAAAACTGCCGCTCTTGCTGCCTGATTCATTATTATTAACAATTCACTACCTCGCCAAATACTCCAACCACCTAAACCCATAATATCACCTCACCATAACTTCAAAATGATGTGTTTTTCCTGCTTGTAATGGATGATCAATAGGATCAATTTTTAATACTTCCATATTTTCTCTTGTTTGTGGATTTGTTTGATCAATTCGCCAATATGGATAATTTATATCAATTCCACAATCATCTTTTAAAAATACAATTGCAGTTGATAAGATTTTTTCACCTTTTTCATTAATTATAAGATTGTTTCCATATTGAACAAAGCCCTTTAAATCATCACTTGAAAGAACTGAAAAATCGCCCGCAGCATTTCGTTGTATTTTTTTTAAAGTTATTGAATGATTCATCATTTTATTGAAAGCTGCTATACTCATTTTAAACCAACTCTTTTCTCAATTATTCCAGATGAAATTAAAATTGAATCAACATAACCCATTGACTCGGGAAGTTTTGATCCTGTTGAATTTTTCGATTTTGAAACACTAAATCGACCTAGTCTTAAATTATCTTGTGAATTTGGAGTATTACCACTATTAAATAATTCAGTTATCATTGAAGCTATCCATAATTGTATTGCTTCTTTTTGCCCTGTAGTAACTTCTATCTTATAATTCGTATTAGAAACATTAACATAATTATAATCATCAGATAATAAGCAAGGTGATACATACCAAGTCGATTTACTTGTGTCAATCTTATATCCACTTTTATAAATTCCATAATTTCCTATTCTATCATCTAACAGCTTTGAGGCAAGCCTTATCCTTATTGTTGTTGCTTCGGACGAGTCTCGGCCTGTTAGTGTTGCATATTCTGAACTTGTAATATATGCCATTATGCCCACCTCTTCCACTGTCCAGTATTGTCTTTCTTATATCCAGCTTTCTCAACTGCCGCCCAAGCTGTTTGGTTTGCTCTTTTTTCATTACCATTGTATTCCTTGAAGGCATTATTAAAAGCAGCTACCCAAATTTTTTTCGCTTGTGCTGGCAATGCTTTAATTCTATCAGGGTAATTATTTACAGTATAAGGCATATTAAATCACCTCATCAATTAATTCCTTTTTCATTTAAAGAAGTAATTAAATCTTCTTTTTTGCCAACTGCAGGGAGATTATTATTTTTACAAATATCTTGTAATTCTTTGTAGGATTTCTTTTTTAATGGAATTTTTTTAGCTGTTTTAACATGATATTTTACTGCATTTTGATTTAAATACGCAGTTGCATCCATCTGATCCATTTCAACTATATCTCCTACTTTATATAATTTCCCTTTATAATATCTTTCTTTAGTAAATTTAACATTTGATGTAAACATGTTCTTATCACTTCCTAACTATTAACTTGCGGCTTCACCATACACAGAAAATGGATATCTTGTTTCTTCAATTTCATTAAGACGATTTATAGGATTTGGAACTTGCCATCCTAATCTCATAGACGCTCTTAAAGCGATCATATTTTGTTGGGCCAAATTAAATACGATTTCTTTTGTGGTTGGGTCTTGAATAACTGCTTCTGTTAGAATTGTCCACATAATATCTTTTCTAATTGCATACATTAATTGTTTCCATTCTCCTGCAATTATTAATGATCTATTTGGAATTATAGCTCCATTTCTAGGAAATACGCAAGGTTCGCCATCAAGATAATAAGTAGTACTACCTTGCACGCCTTCTTTATTTAAAGATTTAAAAATAGGAACTCCATCGGTTGCCCGCAATGATCTGAATTTTGATCTCATTGTCATACTGCAAACATGGCCATCAACCATAAATCCATCTTCTTCAACTTTAGAAATTAAACCGCCATCCCCCATAATATCTTCATATACATCACTTTTGTTAGTATTTGGATTTACGATACTTCCTTTAGCTACAAAATTTCCGGCAGCAGTTGCGGCAGCAACTATATTATCAGGCCAGATTCTTGGAGCGTTAATTCCATAAAATACAGCTTGATCAAAAGCAATTCCGAAAGCTTCTATTAATTTAGGTTTACTTTCTGCCCAAATATCATAGTCAGCATCGTCTAGAACTGCTATTGGAATTGGAACTATTACGTTTAATTCTTCAGCATCAATATATTTGTTTTCCCACATTAATTTTGAAAGTCTCTTCCATTGCTCATCTTCTGTTTTGCTTGATGGTCCAGGATTCGAAAAATATGCAGTCGGTAAGACTGATAAACATGGAATTCTTTTTTGCGCTCTTGACATATTTGGACCTCTTCTTGCATATGTCATAACCGCAGAATTTTCAGGAACACTTTGAACTATTTCACGTTGTACATCTTCAGGCATTAGAGCTTCAACGCCAGCTCTTGGAATATAGGTAGCCATTAAACTTCCTCCTTATATCCCTAAAACTACTAATCCATATATCCGGCTTTTCTTCTTATCAAAAAATTCATATCTGCACTATTTCCATTTGGCTTATTTAATCCAGCATTTTGATCGTCCCCACCAGATTGAGACTCTTGATTATTACTATCATTGCCAGAATCTAATAAATAAGGTTTTTCTTTAATTA
>CAYUTF010000137.1:0-6700 GCA_964447495.1 uncultured archaeon | reverse complement strand
AAGAGTTATTATTAAATGTTGATGTTGGGGCTGTAGAAATTCAATATAATACTACAGACACTCCATATTATGCGAAGGTTGAGGTTTCTTTAGCCATTTCGGGTCTATTTATGGTAGGAAAGACTTATTTAGACTTTTTTAACCCATATACTGAATGGTGGGTTAATACCTCTACGCCCCCTTCTTTTAATATGAATGTTAAACCTGATGTTTGGTTTGATCCTTCTCATTGGTTCAAGTTATATAACATATTAGTGTTAGTTACGCTTAGAACTGATATTGTATACGATATTAAAGCTCATACTGTGACAGGATCTTTAAAAATGAGAGTGCCAGAGGATATTATCTTAAATAATACTATTTTACAGACTACTACTGGTGAAGTTTTATTAAATTCCTTCGCCAATACGAAGTTTGAGGGCAAGGTGTCTGTTCAGAGTACCACAGGTACTGCAAGTGTTATATCTAAACGTACAAATTATACTTATGGATTAAATGCCGGAACGACAACAGGAACTTTGGTGTTAAGTTTTGAAAATTGTCTCTTAGGAAATGATTTAACAGGTATAGTAACCACAGGATCAATTTTTTACACAACTAATAATCTGACATTCATCCAAGGCAGCACTATTAACTTACAAACGACTACAGGTACTATTTATGGTACTATCAATCAATATGAAGATCTAGGAGCAAATGTTACAGGCAATTTAGCAGTAGTTACGGGCAGTATCGAATTAGACTATGTTAACGATAAATCAGGCATAGGTACTAGGTTTTCTGGGGCAGTAACGACTGGAAACCTAAATTATGTCTACTCGGCATCAGAATTTACAAGGTTTAATGGGGTTCTCACATCAGGTAACTACAATTCGGCTCCATACAAATATACTTTCTCGTTATCCACAGTAACAGGAACTATTAATCTAGATGCTGAAAGCCATCATTAAATTTAATTTTGTAACTCAAATTTTTGATTTTTTTCTCTTTTTTTTATTGTTATAAAAAATTAGCTTTTAAAAAGAAATAAAAAGAAAATGTTTAAACGACAAATCATTTTACCAACAATACATATCATAAGTAGGTGTATCACTTAGTTGCCCATCCTTTATCCATATATTCTTTCCTAGCGGATGTTCAGATACTACATGAGCAATTCGGGGATCATGGGTGACAATTATTATTGTTTTTCCTTTTTCAGTAAGTTTAATCAATAAATCAATTATTGATTTTCCGGTAACTGAATCTAAGTTGCCTGTTGGCTCGTCAGCAAGAATTACCTTTGGATCATTAATTAATGCTCTGGCAATAGCAACCCGTTGTGATTCTCCTCCTGACAATTTATTGACTTTACTATGAGCTCTCTCTCCAAGTCCTACTCCATTCAAGATTTCTTGAGCTCGTATTCGATCTCCTTCTTTAATACCATAAGGAACTAAAGGGATAAGTACATTTCCGATCACATCCAAGTTGGGGATAAGATAGAAAGATTGAAATACAAATCCTATCATCTTTTTTCTGTAGGTTGCGAGTTTTCGTTCTGGCAATTTACCAATATCTACCTCATTAACCATAACTTCTCCTGTCGAGGGTGAATCCATTGCTCCTAAGATATTCAATAGTGTGCTTTTACCACTGCCAGATGGTCCCATTATAGTGATTATCTTTCCTTGCTCTATTACTAAGTCTATATGATCTAAAGCTTTGATAAGTGTCCTTTCTTCACCATAAACCTTAGTTATATCTTTTAAACTTATTAATTCCATTTGATTCACCTCTTTATTCTCCTTTTAAGACTACTATAGGTCTCACTCTTGCTGCTTTAATCCCTGGATATAAACCACCAAGTATTCCTAAACCTAAAGCATAAGCCACCACTTCTAAAATACCGTCGATTGTAATAATCGCAGAAGCGATTCCAAAGGGACTATCTCCACTACTCAAGAAAAATACAAGAATAGTTCCCAAACCGAGTCCAATGAATGCACCTAGTATCCCTAAAGTTAATGATTCATATATAACATTTGTAAAAATATGGCGATTTTTCCAACCAGTTGACTTTAGTATAGCAAACTCTTTTAATCTCGAAGTAACTGACATTAATTGAGTGACGACTATCGCAGTTCCTCCGGCCAGGACCGTTATAAAACCAATAATTCCTGCAAATGCATCAAATATCGCAAACGTCTCTTGAATAGATTCATAAAAGGAAGATAATGAATATGCACTTACTTCTGTTGGAAAATAACCTCCTTCCTGTGAATAATCATTTATCTTATCCACAAAAACCTGAGTCGCTTCAATTGTTTCCACATTAAAGCGTAGTGAGACTGTAGTATATATATTAGTTTCATCGCCAGAAATACTTAAAAAATTCCATATTGTGTCTATATCAGTATAGATGTAATATTCTCTTGGTACAAAGTCGGGTGCTCCGCTATCCTCCTGGGTATAAATACCAACAATTGTGAGGCTTGCATTTTTAAATCCTAAATCAATTGTTATGTTATCTCCAATACCAACAGGAAATTGAGCAGCATCGATAAGACGTGAATCGATTATAGTCTCATTAGCGCCTATATTAACGTTCCTTCCAGTTATGATTTTTGTTGTAGGACCTCCCCAAGCTTGATCTAATGTGTATTTTGTTCCAATGAGAGTGAGAAAATCGCCAAAAGTATTCAACCTATCATTATAATTGAGTGTATAAGCTTCTGGTGCTTGAGTTTCAACATTGTATGCAACAATAAACTCCCCTACCTCAGGAGTATCCAATAATAAGTCGGTTATATTAAGAGGTAAATGAGAGTAAGCACCGGGATTGCCTTTTTCCACAACTTCCACTAATCCAATTGTTTCCGTTAAGTTTTGCTGGAATTGTGCGGTTACGCCTGCTGTGAACGCTCCAATAACAAAGACAAGCATTAAGCCTATTCCCACCCCTATACTTGAGAGAATTGCAGTAGCTTTTTTTCTAAACGCATTTTTTATGCTAAATTTTAACATTTTAATTCTCTTTTAAATTAATTTGGGTTAATATTAGTTTATCCTATGAATTGAGATATTTTTCATAGGAAAATGCAAATTATAATCTTTTTCTCTTTAATCTATAAATAAAAATAAGAAAGAAATCAGAACGGAGCTAATTCAGACTTTTTTTATTTTTATACTATATATTCAACCCATATAGGTCCAATATAGGCACTTCTCCCATTATCGCCAACTACGCGTATTAAATAAAAGTCAAAACCGCCGGTGTTAAGAGTTGCAGGATCAATAGGATTATCACTAAATTCATTTATATACCATTTTCCATCAATTTCAATACAATAAGAATCAAATGAGGTTCCTGTGATAGGGTCAGTATCTATTATTGAAACATTTGTAATCGGTTCAGATGTGTGTATTGTATTCCATAATTCTCCATTCTTAATAATTTCAATTGAAGCATCCCAATTTGGAACCCAATTGGGGGATACTGAAGCAGCAATGTGCTTTCTCGCAACTGGAGCACCATCCTGGGCAAGAAAAATGTTTATTTTCCGATGAGAATTCTGATTGTCTGCTATAAAAGTCGAACCATCTCCGACTAGTGTATTATTAATAGAAAACTCGAGGATCGGACGCCCGTGATCTGAACAGCTAAATATGGTTTGTCGTTCAAATGCACTAAAAATTCCTTCTCGCGTTAAGTTATCAGCGTATACCGCGCTTATTCCCCCAGGATATGGATGCTCATTACGAGTATGCCATAGACTGAAGGGGCGCTGGTGTCCAATATATGCTCGCGTATGACTAAGACTATGACCTGGATGGCCATCATGTTCGTCACTTGCAGCATATAAGGTCATTCTATAGCCCATTTTAAACGCATCAGCAATAGATGAACCATAGGTATATTTGAGAGGAGGATCAATAGCACCTCGATAATTTAACTCATCTCTCTGTTCAAATAAGAATTCTCCATGAACTGAGGTAACTTCAGCTAATTTTACATATTTAGGGTTGATATATGTCCAATCTTGTATATAAGCCTTTTTTGTAGTATGATGTGGAAATGCCAATGCCCTAGCTCCTGTTTGTGCAGTAAAGCTATCTAAAACATTCCATAAATCTTGAGTTTTGGGGACCGTCAAATATGAAATAACAGGTGATTTCAACAAGTTATCTCCACTAAATATACAAATATAATGTCCTGTTTGAGTATTTGTCCATTCAATACCGTGGAAGGTTACAAATTCATTAGGTTCATACGCATTATTTGTAGCAGCTTCAACAATATCTAATGAAATTGGAGAGAAAAGCATAATTTCTCCGTGGTCCGTAAGAGCATTAAAATCAAGACATGCTATATATCTCGCATAATAATATGAATGTTCAGCACTCCCAGTTCCATCAGACAACTCTGAATGTGTGTGAATATCTCCCCAATAAATTCGTGGTTCTGTCGGATCGAAGGTATTGACGATTATCGGATTACTTAAATAGGAATTTTTTGTCCAGCTATCATTCACTAGCACATAATGAATTCCGGGAGTGTTAATTTCCATGTTAAAAACATGGAGTCCATTATCTCTGCCATCTTTAATCTCATATGCAATATCGGAACCAAAAAACTGCCCTGTAAAGGTATACGGATCAGGTAATATAGCTTGGGGATTGGAAATGAGGTTATAGGTAGTAAGATTATAAGATCGTAATGAAAACTCTACTCTCCCCGCATATACTGCACTTAAACGTTCAAAAGAATCCCACGCTTCCACTGTAACCTGAAATTCTTCTCCAATATTAACATTAGTTGGAGCATGTATCCATAATAACTGAGGATTGTTATCAAACATAACTCCAAAATCAAGGTTCACTGATGCCCAAGATATTATCGGAAGTACAATTACTACTACTTTTAATGAAACTCCAATCTTATTGGGTAATTTTATCATCTTTCTTTCAAGAGATGCTCTGCTCTTAGCTACTAACTGGGTTTTCCTTTTTAAGATGCTTATTATACCTAATAATATAGAAAAGGTCAGAAATATTGCAAGACCTGACCATATTACCAAGGTAAGTGGTGAATATTCTTTATAAAAAAATACAAACAGATTAACAAAAGCAATTGCGAAAGCAAGGACTATTCCATTTCTCTTCCAGCCACGATCTTGGAAAAAAAGAAAATACAATATTCCAATTAGTAAACCAACTACACACCAAAAATACCAAAAAAAACTCACTAAACCATATATATATAAACCAAGTCGTGGGAGTTTCCACCATGGAGACCACCTTCGCGCTTTCAATCTGTTATAAGATTCTTGAATTTCTTTAAATTTTCTCATGATAATTATAATTTTAATTTAATATTTCAATATCTAATTGATCCAAGATTTCCATGAGGTCAAGTATTTGAAATTCAAAATCAAATTTTTCATTCGCATCACTTAAATTTGTTTTACAAAATGGGCAAGTTGATGTAACAATACTAGCACCAGTCTCCTTCGCTTCAGCTAATCGATCCCTTGATATCTCTACCGACCATTCTGGATATCCTATTTTCACGCCACCACCCGCTCCGCAGCACCATGCGAAATTTCTATTTCTTTTCATTTCAACTAAATGTAAGCCAGGGATTTGTTTATAAATTTCACGAGGTAATTCATAAATCCCCATATGCCTTCCCAAATGACAAGGATCATGATAAGTAACAGTTTTATTATATGAGGATTTAAATTTGAGTTTACCCTCATCGAGCAGCTGTTTAACAAGCTCAAGAGAGTGGAACACTTCAAAATCATAATGCTCTCCGAATTTTTCAAAGTCTTTTATCAAGGTTCGATAGCATCCCGCACATGATGTAATTACTTTTTTTGCGCCCGCTTTTTGTATTTGGTCAATATTATATTGCATATACTCTTTTACTATGCTTACTTGACCTGTCCTTATCATTGGACTAGTACAGCAATGTTCATCTATTAAAGTAAAATCAATCCCTGTTTTTTTTAAAAATCGCAAAGTGGCATCTCTTAAGGATTGTTGACGATAGTTACTTGTACACCCTATAAAGTAGACCCATTCTGCCTTGTCTGGAAGATTGTATATCTTCTTTAATTCTTCATTATCAGAATTTTCCTTACCATATGGATTACAATTTTCTTCACAACGCGAAACCAGAAATTCTTGTTTATCTGCTGGACCGATATGACGAACTGCTAATTCTCTTAGAGCTTCTATCATGTCTACGATATAATCGGCATGGGGGGCTTGACAAGAATCCATACAAGCTCCACAGGTTGTACATGCGAATATTGGGTCTTTTAAATCATCAGACCATTCTAAATCTCCCGAAAGAACACCTCTAATGATTCTTATACGTCCTGATGCCCAATAGGATTCAAATAAAAATTTCTCACCGGAGGGACAAATTTTTTCAAAATTTTTGTATCCATATTTACAGGTACTACATTTAATACATCTGTCAAATGCCATTTCAAGAAATTCTTTTCCGAGTAAGGAATTATCAACTTCCACCATTATGTATTCCACCTACCTGGATTAAAAATATTATTCGGATCCATACATTTCTTAACTTTTTCAAACAGTTTTAACCACCCAGGATTAATATGTTTACGCATTTTTTCAGTCATCCATACCGGTGTCTTATATGGGATGCATCCTTCTTTAATGCATACTTCTGTAATCTCTGTTA
>CAYUTF010000136.1:0-6717 GCA_964447495.1 uncultured archaeon | reverse complement strand
TGCTCATAATAAGATTATATTTATATCCCGTTTCAGGGGTTCTAATACGCCAAAAGCTGGAACAAAACCAAATTGAAACTTTTCAAGATATTATTAAAGAAGCTTACGATGTTTTAAAAGCAGAGTATAGAGTAAGGGACTATAAGCTTCTTCAACCGATTTTAGAATGGACTGATGAAGAGCCAATTGAAAAGATCATCGAGCGCCATAAACTCATGGCAGGCGATTTATACTCTGTCCGTGATAATTTAGAAAGAATAATTGCATTTATTGGAATAATTGCTATCCATCTAAGTGAAACAGATTTTAACATCCAAAATAATTTGATTCATATCGCTGAAATGTGCGAAACTCTAAAAATTCGAATTCATTATGGAATTCGAGAAGAATTGTTTGATTTAGTACTGCGATTACCAAACGTTGCGCGGGCACGAGCCAGAATTATCTATAACGCAGGATATCGGACTGCAACACAAGTGAAAAAGGAAAATCCTTTTTTATTGCATCGAAAAACAGGATTGGGACTAAATCTTTGCAAAAATATAATTGGTACAAAAGAATAATTATATAATTTTTCCTTTTTATAGTTTTGATATAATTTTTAAGTAAACCTTTTCCGGATTGTGATATGGATCCTTTATTCACAAAAGATTCACGAGACTTTAAGTATCGTGAATTGCAAATTTTGGAGTTTCTAGTTTATAAGACCTCCGATAAAGACCAAAATAATTATATTATTAAACAATTCGAGAAAGAGAAAGATCAGAGCTTTGAGACGCTTAAATTTATTAACGATATTTTGCGAAGTGGAGCAAATCTTACCGCTCAACAACGCATAGATTATTGTAATAGTCAAAGACACTTCATCAAATTGTATCTTAAGGAATTACTCGACAAGAGATAAAAAATTAAAAAATTAAAAAAAAAGTTATAAATGGAATTCGGTTCCTACAATTCCTAATGTGTGAGCAGGATGTCTTGCCATAAGTTTATTGAATGTAAACCCTGTACAATGCATACCACAAATAATCTCAGGATTAAGTTCTTCTAAATATTTTACTTTTTCTAATACAAGCGCTTCTGGGTTCCACTCTTCATGAAACCCTCCGATAACGGCGTATATTTTGTCAATTCCAGTTAATTTTTGTCCATGTTTAATTATATTTTTTATACCACAATGACCGCATCCCGTTAAAATAACTAATCCTTTATCTTTTATATTGATGTAGATAGCAGTTTCATCGCGGAAGGTATGTTTTTCTAAGCTTGTCTTCTCTTTTTGCAAATAGAGAGATTTTGTAACTTCTTCGGGATTAAATAGTTCAATTTGACCGCTAGATACTATTCCATTATGGATTTCAGTAGGTTTTTCAGTTTCATTTATATTAATCTTATATTGCTCCGCAAGATTATAGACTGTATTTTTAGCAAGCATTGGGAACTTTTTGGACATTTTAATTTTTCCTTGTTTTTCTAACTGTCTTAAACCAAGAGAAAGATCATCTGAAGTGAGCTCAATTCCTTTATTGGTCATAATAGCATAATTTTGCATGAAGCAATTAGGATTTACTATAAATTCTGTTCCTTCTTTAAGTTGGGGCAATAATGCAAGGAGCCCTCCAAAATGATCAAAATGACCATGCGTCAAAATTAATTTTTCTACATCAGATAAATTAACACCTAATTGTTTTGCATTCTCAAAAATGGATTGTGTTAAACTTCCTGTATCAATTAGATATAAATGTTTACCATCTGCTTCGATCACCTCAATACTCATTGATAACCCATGTTCCCCGACTACTCTATTTGCTTTAGTTAGAGGTTGGATTACCTTTCCCTTGAATTTTTCTTCCGTCAAAATGGATATACTTGTAGTATTTGTGGTCAATACTTTAATTATTACTTTTCCAGATTCTAAAGTACCAATATTCATAAAAATTCACCTTAACTAAAATAAAGCATTAATATATAAAAAAAGTGTGAATTCTTAATGATTCTAATTTAAATTCATTTGTTTAAGGGTTTCTATTCAATCAAATAACATTGTTTTTAAAATGTTAAATTTTTCTTTATATAGATTTAGATTAAAGAAGATTTATGAGTATTAAGGGTAAGCAAAAAAAAGAACATAAACTATATTCATTTGATATAGAGGATGTTGGGATTTTCCAAAAAGCTCTTTCTCAGATAGTACAACCTTATTCAAGCTTCTTCGTTACAAAGCAAAAAGAAGATATCTATTCAGGAGAGGAAAAGATGCCATTTAATCAACGTCATCCAACTTTCAGAGCTTTAATGAAGTTGGAATTTAAAGATGCCTTACTTCAATTTGAAAAAAAATAGAGATTATTTTTATTTGAATACTTTAAAATCCCTTGTTGAACCAGTTTTTGTATAAGGCTAGGTAATAGCTTACTTGGAATCGCATACTTATCTGCCATAATCGCGATTAAATAGCTTGGAAAGGTGGTATGTGTTTTTGAAAGATCGGATAACATTTCTTTGAACTTTACATCGAAATTTTGTTCTTCATTTTCAAGTGAAAATATCTTTTTTCTTTTTCTTTTATTATATTCTGTGCATTCACGTTCATTATACTTAGATGCGATACTAAAACTTTGTTCTGCTTGGAACTGAGGATATTCAGCAAATTCAGCCTGCTTTCTCTTCACCATCTCTAATGCTGCTGTCATACCATTAACAATTTTTCCTTCAGAAAGGATTGAACCTACTCGGTGCATTCGACCACAGCGTAAACATTTCTTAGTCTTTTGAGTAGTTTTTACATAAGAATATTGGTGACATTTCTTGCAGGCAAACACTAAGTAAGAGGTATTATCTTGCTTCCAGCCTTCTTCACTCAATCAAATTCCCCCTTGTTTCTTGTTATAAATATAGATATTTTTCAATATAAAGTATAATTCTTCAATATTATCAACAGGGATAAGTTGAATTCCATTTATTTTTCCTAAGTTATGGAGTTTGCTTTTTAGGAGATTCTCTTCTCCCATATAGCTTTCCTCAAAATCCACAAAATCAACAATATTGAGGATTAATTCGAATTTTCTGGATAAGATTAGAATCCGTTGAATGGTTATGGAGCTAGTTTCCTCCGTGAAATCACGGGGGTGATAAATATGGATAAGGATAGATTCAAATAACACAATATGATTTTTGGTTGATGAAAGCATAAAAGAAATATGGTCATCCTGCAATTTAGATCGAATCCCAAATTTTACAGGTAGCTCCTTACTGATTGATATATCACTCTTCTTTTCAGATGTATTTTCATTTACATTTAAGTGAGTTAAAAAACTCTGAAGTGTCGTTTGTGTCTTTCTTGATGAAGAAATTGGATTTTGATCTGAACTAGGGTTGATTTCATTGTCAACTGTGTCAGAAATTACATCTTCTTCTGTTTCTGTGTAATTACTAAATAATGGGATATTATGTGCGGTAAGATGTTTATTCTTAAGATTGACATTCATTTTTTGGAGTTTCAGGAGGGCTATGCGAAGGTATATCTCATCTTTAGTGCCTTTACAATATAAAATGATTACCTTGCCTTCGCGATGGCGCGCAGTTCTCCCCTTTCTTTGAATAAATCGAATTTCTGAAGCAACAACATCATAGAAAATAACTAAATCGCATTCTGCTATATCAAGGCCTTCCTCTCCTACATTTGTTGAAATTAGTGTATTTATTTCTCCAGATTTAAATCTTTCTAAGATTTCCAATTGTTTCTTTTGCGATAAACCTATATCATCTACAGATTTGCTTGCTTGTCCTACAAATCTTGCAGGGAGAATTGAGGGGTGCTTTTTAAGTTTATTTACAATTATTTTCACAGAATCACGTAATTTCACAAATACTAATATTCGGGCTTTGGGGTTATTCTCAATCTCTTCTAATATTACTTTTTTAAGAAGTCCATATTTGGGATGAATTAGATTTTCCGAAGAGAATTCTTCATTTCTTTTTAGTTCCAAATAAAGCTGTTGTAGGCGGTGATCGGCAGCTAATATTTTTATTGCCTTCGAACTAGATTGCTTGCGGGCATCGGACTTAACTTTTTCTAAATAGATTAGAAGAACATCTAAACCTTGTTGTTCAATAAGTTCAATCATATGAAATAAGATTAATGCCTGCGCATTCACCGAAAGAGCAGTATATATTCCCGTCTTATCTCCTTCTTGCTTTAAAAGTGAAATAAGTTCGGAGTTAAGTTTTAATAAATCTTTTCGAATAATTTTTTCCATTAATTTTTCGGATTTTGCATCCAAGAAATTAAACTGGGAAAGATATTGGAGCCGTTCTTCCAATAATGTAAGGATTCCTTCATAATTCTCTTCCATTAGGCGGGTCATATTTACCCCAATTTTATAAATATCCATTGGTTTGAGATAGGTTTTCACATCTACGTCCATCCGAGTTCGGGTATGTATATTATCAAAAGGGATGTGCAAAGTAGTACATAAATCATTAATTTTTGTTTTGCTTGCTCCAGGCGAGGCAGTCAAGGCTAGAATTGAGCCATCAGGGTTCTGTTCCATATAAGTATCCGAGATTAAGCCATATGGAAAATCTCCAGAAGCATGATGTGCCTCATCAAACACGATGAGACATACATCTTCTAAGGAATATCTTTTACTTACAAGGTCATTCCGTAAGGTCTGTGGAGTATAAAATAATAGTTGATTCTCATGAAATAAAGTCGCCCTTTTTTCAGGAATAATCTTTCCTGTGAGTACTTTGAATTTCTCTTTTGGAATATTAAGATAACGTAAAAACATATCGTAATGTTGGTTTATTAATGGTCGTGTAGGGGCTAGAACAATTATTTTATTATCTGAAGGGTATTTTTCAAGCGTTTTAACCGCAACATAGAGAGCAATAATAGTTTTACCTAAACCAGTTGGCAGCACCACTAATGAATTTTTCAAAACACATTGTTGTGCAATATTACGTTGATATTCTCGGTATTCTAACTCCAATATATTCATATTATTCTTATCGTTCTCTTCAGATTCAAGCAATTATCTCACCGTAATTAGATATTCATCTATTTCAATGTCTTGAATTTCTCGATTACCCTTCTTATAAATACTTATCATATTTCCTATTTGAGATGCAAGTTTTGTTGGGTATATACATCCATTTCCTCTACTTTCAAAAAAATAGGGATGTATTTTTTTTAATATTTTTACTTTCTGAGTTAGATCAGAACCGTTGGTTTTAATATCAAACCCCTTACCAATTTTTACATGTTCAAAATAATATATAACATCGTTGAGCAATTGAGAACTTTCAGGAGTTAATTCAATTATTTTCCGAAGGGATGACCCTTTTATGGCACAATTAGATTGTGGGATCAATTTTAAGTAGGTCTGATTATTTTTCCACTGCCTAGTGAGACTAAATTTATCGAATGTTGAGGTAAAGAAAGTCTGGAAGCGAAATAGCATCTCAATCACATCTTCTAACTGGTCTTTTGAGAGTTGAAGTAGCTCAAAGAATTTTGTAAGATTGAAGAGACAATTCTCCCGCCGTATAAATTCTTCTAAAGTATCTAAAAGTTGTCGAAAATGTTGAATAGTTAGGGTTTGCGACATCAAATGCAAATTCAAGTGAGATTATAAAAAGAAAAAATGTAGAAAATTTGATGTAATTTATTTTTTTTTTTTGAGAAGATTTCTGATTTTTCCTCTGGAAGCATACGTCACAACTCCTAAGGGAGCACCAATGAATCCGATTATCAAGGGAATTGACGTTAGGATCTCTGATTCATAGATTTGAGAGGGATTTGATTCTCCCGGGATGGGGGCTAAATATGAATAAGATATTTCACCGATATATATTGGCTGTTCTTTAAAGCTATCTTGAAGACTGACATAGAACACATAATTTCCCCCTTGATTAGGATAATAATCTAAGGTAAATAGGGTAAATGTTGAGTGATCTACTGAGCTAAAGTATATAGTGTTTATCTTATTTCCATTACGATTAATATCAGCATAAGCTTCAGAGTCATAGAGTGGTTCTACCCCAGAACCGAATGTATACGAGGAGTTGATCATAATACGAATACCATTGCTTAATTGTTTCTCAGTTAAGATACTTGAGAGTTCGTATGTAGTCTCAAAAGAGACAGGGAACGTTTTTTTAAGTGTGGAACCTTCATGAACCGTAATATTCCCTCTAATTGTTGGATAGTTAGTAGGAACCATTGGAATGAAAATTCCCGCTTTATAATATGTGTCATTATCCAAAGGTTCCAAAAGAAGCGATCCTAATTGATCGCTTTCAAATCTGACTGAAGTATAAGGACCAAAATCAGGAAGAATTAAGTTCCCTAATTGCACCGCTATATCAAATGTACCTCCCAGCATTACTATGCTGGGCATTGTGGCCTCTATATGCATCCCACTATTCTTTGCCATATCACAAATCCAGAAAAATATTTCTTGATTGATATATTCTCTTTCAGTAGTAAGATAAAACTCATTATATTCTTCAGAGTAAAGTTCTTGAACTAAAGCTTGGGATTCTGTGAGATCAAAATCAATATCTAAATCCAATAGCTCTGAAATCTTGAAAGAAAAATAAAGATTTTTTATATCTGAATAGTCTAAATGGTTAATGATGAAATTTCTGATTTTTTCAGAAGGAAGGGAATAATCATTAAGAGCCATCAAGCAATAAGCAGCATAATAGGTA
>CAYUTF010000135.1:0-6851 GCA_964447495.1 uncultured archaeon | reverse complement strand
TTTTCTACGCAATACATATTTTCTAAGTTCGTCAACAATAGCCACACTGAAGGCTGAAAGTAACAGTGCTATCCAATAGAAGATATGAGTTAATGGTACTACGCGAAATGCGATTGCTATTGGCGTATAAAGAATTAAAAGTTGTAAACCAAGAGATAATCCAGTAGCCCAGAACAAATGCTTATTTGGAAAATGGTAAAAAGGTTTTACATTTGATGTACATGTAAAAACAAACAACAATTCACAAATAACTAAATTAGTAAATAATATCGTTTGAGCTAGTGAGATAGAATAAAAATAAGCATCTGTTCCTTTAGTCAGATAATCCATCGTCAATAAAGGGTCAATACCCGCTTGAGCCCATGCTGGTATAAGTACTGTCCAGAGTAGTAGATATAAAGTTATATCAGTAAGTGATGTATAAATCCCAAGGAATAAGACTGGTCCTTTAATCTCCTTTAATAGTGTGAAACCTTCTCTCGGTTTTTCCTTCATAACGTCTGGATCTGTAGGGGTCAATCCAAGAACCATAGCGGGAATGCCATCTGTTGCTATATTAAGCCAAAGTATCTGAATGGGCTCGATTGGAAGCCCTAAAAATATGGTGCTAAAGAGTTTCATAACAATATAAGCAACAAGTATTAAAAAAATTTCATCAAAATTAGTACTTAGCATATATCGGAAGAATCCCTTGGTAGTTTCAAAAATCCCTCTACCCTCTTCAATAGCATTTACGATAGTTGCGTAATTATCGTCAATTAAAATCATATCTGATGCTTCTTGGGTGACCTCCGTGCCTTTAAGCCCCATTGCGACACCAACATGTGCTCCTTTTACTGCAGGTGCATCATTTACTCCATCTCCCGTCATACTAACAATCTTACCGAGTTCCTTTAACCTGCGTAAAATTCTTAATTTATGTTCAGAAGTTACTCTCGCGAACACATCTACAGTTTTTACTCTTTCTCGAAGTTCATCATCACTCATTTCCTCTAATTCTACACCAGTTATAGCCTCATTGGATTCAGTTAGTCCAATTTGACCCGCAATGGCTAATGCAGTTATTTTGTGATCCCCTGTAATCATGATTGTTCGTATGCCTGCCATTCTCGCTTCTGAAATTGAAGCTTTAACTTCATCTCTTGCGGGATCAATGATACCTACCAAACCAATATAAGTAAAACTTTTCTCAGCTTCCTCCAAAATATAATCTTCTGGTAATTCTTTATAAGCAACTCCCAATACTCGTAATGCATTACGAGCGAAATTCTCATTTTGTTCTAAAAGATTTTGTTTATAATCATCAATATCTAATTGTTGTCCATTAATTGTAATGCTTGAAGCATTCTGCATTAATACATCTGGAGCACCTTTAATTAAAGCAACAGTTTTTCCATCGATTTTCCCTATAACTGTCATCATTTTTCTATCAGAATTGAAGGGAATTTCGTCAATTTTTTCAAACCCTTCATTCATTTTTGCTTTTAATGCTAATACTTTCATTGATATTTCTGTAGGATCTCCAACAACAGTTACTTCACCCGTAGATTCATTTAATATGTTGACATTAGAATTATTACAATAATAACATACTTCTAAAAATCTTTTTAAATCCTCATCTATACTAACTTTTTGCTGATTTTCTATTATATCTCCAGTTATATTATATCCAACACCCCCGATATCTAACACTTTATTGTGAAGGTAAATCTTAACCACTGTCATCTCATTTTTAGTTAAGGTTCCAGTTTTATCGCTACAAATTACATTTACACGACCCAGTGTTTCAACAGCAGTTAAATTTCTAACTAAGGCATTTCTATCAGCCATCTTTCTCATACCAATGCTCATAACGACTGTTATAACAACTACAAGACCTTCAGGGACAGCCGATACAGCAAGACTTATAGAAATTTTAAAAGCTTCAATTATTTCTTCAACCTGGGCTTCATTAAATATCAATCCTTCTGATGTAAGTATTATTAAAGTCTCTGCAATAAATACTGCAGCACATATAATCAAAACTAAGATACCTAATAATTTTCCAAAACGATCTACCTCTTTCTGAAATGGACTAGCCTCAGTTTGTTCTTCTTGTAAACTTCCTGCTATTTTACCTATTTCAGTATTCATCCCAGTACCAATTACAATACCTTCACCATTTCCTCGAGTAATAATAGTGTTCATATATCCAAGGTTAATGCGATCTGCTAATATTTCCTTCTTATCTACGACATCTAAAAACTTTTCTACTGGTTTTGATTCTCCTGTAAGTATCGCTTCATCAACATATAGTGAGAATTTTTTAAAAATACGGACATCTGCAGGGAATTTATCCCCTTCTTCAAATAACACAATATCTCCAGGTACCACATTTTCATTATCTATTTGCATTACCTTATCGTCTCTTCGTACTCTAGCATAGTGAGGTGCTAATTTCTTTAAACTTTCCATTGATTTCTCAGCTTGAAATTCTTGATAGAATCCTAATATAGCATTCACTATTAAAATTGAAGCAATGACTATGGCGTCTGTATATTCAGATGACCATGGTTCAAGTGGATTTTGTATGCTTTCCCAAATTCCTATAACTATTGATACACCAATAGCAAAAAATAATAAATACACCAAGAAATCCTTGAATTGACTTAAAAAAATTTGCCAAGCAGTCTTTCCCTTTACTTTAATTAATTCATTTTTTCCATAAGTTTCTAATCGCTTTCTAGCCTCACTTTCGGAAATTCCGACTTTTACATCTGTTTCCAATAATTTAGCAACTTCATCTATTATTTTTGAGTGAGCATTAATTTGTTTTAATTCTATCATTTTTAATCTGTTTTTAGGATAATAAGAAATGTTTAATTTAATAAAAAGTAAAATATTAAAGTTTTTATTTTTATAAATTATAAATCTCGCAAAATAGTCTTTTAATCACAAAATAGGAAGAGGAATAACTAAAAATCTAGCTTTTACTAGTATTATTAATAATGGAAAAAACTAACTAAAGAACGTATATTATAATTATTGGTGAAATTCAGATAACTTCTCTTGTCAATTAGGATATTTAGCTCGGTTCCTTCTTTATGTCAACTTCAAACTTTTTTGAAACTTCATGAACTGGAATCGAATCCATATATTTCTCCTTTAAATCTTTCATGGTAATAGAATATTCTAAAAAAAAACTTATTAATAGATTGAAAAGAAAATTAAATAAAAATTTTTATTTTCGATGAAAATCCGTTAATCTCGTTTGCCAATAGGGGTCTTTTCTTCGCTTTCTTCTAACTAAATATTTTCTTGTCTCTTCAGCGGGTATAATAAAGACAGAACCCATGAAGATGGCTAGCCAATACTGCCAATGAATCAGTGGAACAACATGGAATGCAATTCCTAATGGTGTAAATATTATCAGAAGATGAAGAATAAATGATATTCCCGTTGCCCAAAATAGATTTTTGTTTCGGAATTCCCAAATCGGTCTGTATTCAGAAGTACATGAAAATACAAAGAATAACTCAAAAAACACTACGTTTGTAAAAACTATACCTTGAGCAATAGCAACTTGATATTCTTCAGCAGAATAAGATATACCTGGCCATAGGTTAGTTACTCCAGTTGTTAAGTACGAATCAAATCCTTGAGAAACCCATAATGGCATTAATGGATTCCATACAATGAGATATAAAGCTACATCGGTAATTGCAGCAAAAACCGCAGCAAATATTATTGCCTTCCTGATATCATGAATCATATTAAACCCTCTTCGCGGTTTAAATTTCATGACGTCTGGATCTGTGGGTGTTAAGCCCAGTACCATCGCGGGTAGAGAATCTGTGGCTATGTTTAGCCATAAAATCTGAATTGCTTCAAGTGGTTGAGCAAGATAAATGCCTATCGTGAATTTCATAACGATCCATGCGGTTAAAATCAAGAAAATTTCATCAAAATTACAACTGAGCATGTATCTAAAAAAGCTTTTTGTGGTTTCAAAAATGCCTCTTCCCTCTTCAATAGCATTTACTATGGTTGCATAATTATCGTCGATTAAAATCATATCTGCAGCTTCCTGAGTGACTTCTGTCCCCTTTAACCCCATAGCTACGCCCACATTAGCACCTTTTACAGCTGGAGCATCATTAACCCCATCTCCTGTCATTGATACAATGTCACCCTCAGCTTTTAACACTTTAAGTATTCTTAACTTATGCTCTGAGGTGACTCGGGCAAATACATCAACATCTTTTATTTTCTCCGATAATTGCTCATCATTTAAATTATCTAACTCTATTCCTGTAATTGCGTTCTCATTATCCGTTAAACCGATATGTTTAGCTATAGCAATCGCAGTAGATTTATGATCACCTGTAATCATAATAGTACGAATACCCGCCATTCTCGCTTCTTGAACTGCATCTTTTACTTCATCACGCGCAGGATCAATGATTCCAACTAACCCCAGATAGATATAATCGGTTTCAATATCATCTGTAGTATATTCCTCTGTTAAAGGTTTGTATGCTACTCCTAAGACTCGTAATGCTTCTCTAGCAAAATATTCATTTTTATTACTTATTGTCTTCTCAACTTCCTTTATTGGTACTATAGCATTGTTATGTATTCCTTTATCTGCTCCTTTTAATAATACATCGGGAGCTCCTTTAATAAAAGAAAACAATTTACCATCGATTTTAACAACTACAGACATCATTTTTCTGTCTGAATTGAATGGAATTTCGTCTATTTTTTCTGATTTCGTCTGAAGATTTCCTTTCATAGCTAAAATTTTCATGGAAATTTCAGTAGGGTCTCCAACTACGTCAGTATCTCCAGAGTCTGGATCTTTAACATTTACATTAGAGTTATTACAGAACATACATACCTCTAAAAACTTTTGCAAATACGGAGTTATTTGAACAATATTATCATCGTGATCAAGAATTTTCCCAATAAGATTATACCCCACACCATCGACTTTGTATTCCTTACCACCGATAAATATCCTTACAACAGTCATCTCATTTTTAGTTAATGTACCTGTCTTATCAGAACATATAACATTTACTCGCCCAAGTGTTTCTACTGCAGTAAGTGTTTTAACAAGAGCATTTTTTTCAGCCATCTTTCTCATTCCGATACTCATAACTACGGTAATTACGACAACTAATCCTTCTGGTACTGCTGAAACTGCTAAGCTTATTGCTATTGTTAATGCATTGATTATTTCTTCTATTTCTCCCATTTGAAATCCCCATCCCTCGAATGCTACAATTATTATAAATTCAATAAAGAAAACAGCAAAACATACTATCATAATTATTTTTCCTAGGAATTTTCCAAAACGATCGACCTCAAGTTGAAAAGGACTCGGTTCTGGTTCTTCTTCTTGGATTTGCTCAGCAATTTTACCGATTTCTGTTTTCATTCCAGTTCTAACAGCGATGGCTTCCCCGTTTCCTCTTGTGATAATTGTATTGCTATAAGCCATATTGATTCTATCTGCTAATATTAAGTTCGTTTCGACAATTTTATTAACTTTATGAACCGGTGCGGATTCCCCTGTTAATAGAGCTTCATCAATATACAAAGAGTAAGCTTTATTTAAGCGTGCATCAGCTGGTATTTTATCACCCTCATCTAATAATAGAATATCTCCAGGAACAACATACTTAACATCAATTTCTTTTACTATTCCGTTTCTTTTGACTTTAGCATTATGTGGGGCTAACTTTTTTAAACTATCTAATGCTTTTTCAGCTTTATATTCCTGATAAAACCCCAAAATCGCATTAACTATTAAAATAATAAAAATCACGAGAGCATCTAAAAATTCAGATGGTTCTCCACCTGTAAATAGCTCATAGAACCCTACAAACAATGAAACTGCAATAGCAAAAAAAAGTAAATATACCAAAAAATCTTTAAACTGATTAAGAAGGATTTGCCAAGGGGTAATTTTCTTAGTTTCAATCAATTCATTTAATCCATACTGTTCCAACCTTCTCTGAGCTTCTTCTTCAGAAATTCCCGTCTCTAAAGATGTGTTTAACTTCTTCGCAACTTTATCAATTTCTAAAGAATGAGCATTTATTTCTTCCAATAGCATATCAAATCAATTTTGTAATTAGATGTTTTAATAATGATTAATTATAGTTATAAATTAAGTATTATAGACTTTGCGATTTTAAATCATAGTCATCTTATATATGATTTATTTTAAGCTGAAAATAGAGAAGAATAAATGTTTAAACTAAAGCTAAAGGGGATTTCAAATAAAATATCCTTAGCATCAAATAATTTGTTAAAACCTACTGTTTGCATCCCATTTTTTTTTCGTATACAATTAAATATCACTATAATTCAAAATTTTAAAAACCAGCAAATATAGATAAAATATATTTTAGTTTTAATTTTAATACTTATAATTAAATTATTATAAAAAAAGCATGCTGGTGAATTTTATAAAATTAATATTCTCAAATGAAGCAAAAGATTTTATCCTTGAACAAGCCTCTTATCGAAAGGACAAAAACTTAGACAAATTAGTTGTTGTTCTTTTTTATCATTCTGGTGAAACGTGAACCATGTCTTTTTGTGGCAATTTCGTGGAAATGGTAGAAAAACAAAAAGTTCATGCCGATTCTGACTTCATTCTATGGCCGGATACTAATTTGGAAGAAAATGAATTGTATAGAGAAGAAATCGAAGTTTATATCGAAAAGACTATTATCCCAGAATTAGAAGACAAATCACTTGTTATTATCGATGCCGCAAAAGGAAAGGTAAAGAATAAAACAGTTGGAGTATTGTTCATTAAAAAAGAATCTAATGTATATGGCTAATAAAATGAACTA
>CAYUTF010000134.1:0-7008 GCA_964447495.1 uncultured archaeon | reverse complement strand
AGTAGTAATATAGTTCGGATGCTAAAGCATGAAAATTAGATTAAAAAAACAAGTTATCGATATTTTAGAGATTTTAAAAGAGAAAGGTAAGGATGTCATTGCTTCTGAGCTCGCTGAAGAATTAAAAATAGATTATATTGTCATGATGTCAGCTGTCAATGATCTCATTGATAATGGTCTAGGTGGATTTAAAGAGAAAGAGATTCATCAAATTTCTCTTAATGAAGAAGGTTTGAAATATTTAAAAGAGGGTTTACCCGAACGACAATTAATAGATATTCTTAAAAAGGATAATATTAAAGAAATTGATTTAGATGATTTTCTCAAGAAAACAAAAATGCAAAAATCAATTTTTTATATTGGGATTGCTAATTTAAAAAAAAACAGTTGGATAGCTCAAAGTAAAGCCTCAGGAGAAAATAAAGTATTTCTAATTACTGATGATTTTCCCAAAACAAATTTAGAGCTCTTTTTAGAAAATTTCAATAAAAATCCCAAGATTGATATTGAAGCGGCTAAACCAGATGATTTAGAACATATCGATATTCTCAATAAGCGTAAGTTACTTAAAAAAACCCAGAAGACTCAAAGAATCATTTATTTAACTAAAAAAGGTAAAGAAATTATTATAAATCAGATTTTAGAATTAGAGCAAGTTAGCAAAATTAGTTCTAAACTGTTATCCTCAAATGAATGGAAATCAGTTGAATTAAAACCTTTTGATGTTACAAAACCAGGTCCATTACTAAAAGCGGGTAAGATCCACCCAATTATAAATCTTATAAATGAAATAAGAGAAGTATTTTTATCAATGGGTTTTACTGAAATAAGAGGTCCCATAGTAGAAAGTGCTTTTTTTAATTTTGATGCCTTATTTCAACCACAAGATCACCCTGCAAGAGAACTCCAAGATACCTTTTATTTAAGCAATCCTAAAGAAGCAAAGTTACCTAAAAAAGATGTAATACTTGCAGTGAAGAAGACTCATGAAAATGGAGGAGATTCGGGTTCAATTGGCTGGAGATACAAGTGGGATGAGAATATTGCCAAACAAACAGTCTTAAGAACCCATACAACCGCAACGACAATTAGAAGATTAGCACAGTATTACTATGAAAAAGATAAAAAACCATTAAAAGTATTTTCAGTTGATCGGGTTTTCCGCAATGAACGAGTGGACAAATCCCACTTAGCTGAATTTACTCAGATTGAAGGCATTGTAATTGACGATAATGTTAATCTATGCGACTTAATAGGATTATTATCAGAATTTTATAAAAAATTGGGTTTTTCTAAAATTGTAACGAGACCGGGGTTTTTTCCATATACTGAACCAAGTATGGAAGTCTCAGTATATTATGATAAACTTGGTCAATGGTTAGAAATGGGGGGAAGTGGAATTTTCAGACCCGAAGTGACCTATCCATTTGGAATTAAAGACCCTACAAGAGTTTTAGCATGGGGCCAAGGATTAGAGAGAATTGCGATGCTTTACTATGATAGAAATGATATGAGAGATTTCTATGTTAATCCAATTAAATGGTTAAGACACCAACCATATCTTAAGTGAGGAAATGAATCATGCCAACAATAGAATTAAAGATTGATAGATTGGAAAAATTGGTAGGGAAGAAGCTAGATATGAAGAATTTAGAATTTGACCTACAAATGATCAGTTTAGATTTAGAAGATATCGATCAGGAGGAAAGGAAAATTAAAGTCGAGTACAACCCGAACAGACCTGATTTCTGTAGCCCCGAAGGTATAGCAAGAGCATTAAAAGGGTATTATGAATTAGAAATTGGGATCCCACATTACGAAATTACTCCAGGGAATATTATTGTGAATGTTGATCCGAGCGTTAAACAAGTAAGACCATATATTGTAGGTGGAGTGATACGTAATATTGACTTGGATGAGGATGAGGTAGCCACTTTGATGAATATTCAAGAACAACTTCATTGGGCAGTGGGAAGAGATAGAAAGAAGGTTGCGATCGGAGTTCACGATCTAGACAAAGTTGTTCCACCATATCGATACACTGCTGTTAAACCAAATTCAGTAAAGTTTACCCCACTCCATGGAGATGGCTATCCAATGGATTTAGAGGAGATCTTACTTATTCATGAAAAAGGTATAGAATATGCTCATATTTTAGAGGGAAAGGAAGTCTATCCCATTATTTTTGATAATAATAATGACGTTTTATCATTTCCACCGATTATAAATGGAGAATTAACTACTGTTACGGATGATACTAAAAATCTATTTTTAGATTTAACAGGCACAGATTTTGTTGCAGTTAATTTAGGGTTAAATATTTTAAGTACAGCTTTAGCAGATATGGGAACAATGTTAGAAAGTGTGAAGGTAAATTATGAAGGGGGGAAGGAAATTGTCACCCCTAATCTTACTCCAAAAAAATGGGAAGTAAAACAGAGTTATATCAACAATGTTGTAGGCCTAAATCTATCAACCGATGAAATGATTAAGTGCTTCCAAAAAGTTAGAATGGATGCTTCAAAATCAAAGAAAAAGGGTTATCTTGATATTTTGGTTCCTGCATTTCGGGGAGATATAATGCACCCTATTGATTTCACTGAAGAATGTGGTATTGGATTTGGATATGATAACTTACCGAAAACCATTCCCAGAGGAGGCATTGGAAAATATCATCCGATTCAAGATTACCTAAATCGTCTCAGAAAAATAATGATTGGAGCAGGTTACTTGGAAGTGTTAAATTTTATACTAGCAAACTCTGAAAAACAATTTGAGTATATGAGGCAAGAAGACGATTCCTCGAAATCAGTCGAAATTGCAAATCCGGTATCGAAAGAATACGACACTATGAGATTAAAGATATTACCAGGTCTTATGGATACAATTCGATTGAATCGATCAGAAGAAAAACCCATTAAGCTATTTGAAGTAGGAGATGTTATTATTTTATCAAAAGAAGAAGAAACTGGAGCAAGACGGGATGTTCATATATCAGCGATTTCTTATCATGAAGATGCTGATTTTACAGAAATACGATCGACATTAGATTATATAATGACTTCATTAGGTTATTATGATGTTTATGAAATAAAACCAGGTAAAAATAAAATTTATATTGATGGTCGATGTGGAGAAATATATTTGAAAAATTCAAAAATCGGTGAAGTAGGAGAAATTTACCCTGAAATCCTTTTGAATTTTAAATTAGAATTTCCTGCAGCAGCCTTTGAAATAGATTTACAGAAATTTTTCTAATATATATTTATTTAAACATTTCTTTATTTATCAGAGAGGTAATAGTTGTGAGTGAAGATAAAAAATATGAAAAAGAGTTGGAAGAATATAGAAAACAAATTGATCAAATAGATGATACTTTAGTTGACCTTTTAAATCAACGAGGGAATATTGTTCTAAAGGTTAGTACTTTAAAAAAAAAGTATAATTTAGAGACATATCAACCGGCGAGAGAAAGAGAAATCATCCAAAGGATAAAAAGTAAGTCAACTGTCTTCAAAAGTTCTAATATGGAATCCATTTGGAATGAGATTATGGGTGCAAGTAAAGTAATTCAAAATACAACAGCCAAAGTAGGATATCTTGGACCTGAGGGAACATTTACCCATCAAGCAGCTTTAGAAATGTTCTCAAGATCAGGAACGGAATTCCTACCTTATAATAATGCATTGGAGATTTTTGAGAATATTGAAAAAGACAATATTGACTTTGGGGTGCTCCCTATTGAAAATACGCTCCAAGGTACCGTAAGGGATACACTTGATTTGTTAATAGAAAAAGATTTAGTAATATATGGCGAAGTTGAATTAAAAATTATACAAAATCTAATAACAGTAAAGGAAGCGGAGTTATCTGACATAAAAAATATTTTTTCTCATCCCCAAGCATTTGCTCAAACAAAATCATGGATTAAAGCTAACATCCCGAATGCAATTCTGATTGACGTTAGCTCCACAGCAGAAGCAGTACGTAGAGTAGAAAAATTAAATGATAAATCTCATGCGGCGATAGGAACTGAATTTGCAAGTGAGATTTATGATTTGAAAGTACTAAATTCTAGAATTGAAGATAATCCTTCTAATTTTACTCGATTTTTAATAATATCAAAGCAAAAAAATCCATTAAAATCAGAGAATATGAAGACTTCAGTTGTGTTTGTTACTAAGCATGTACCTGGTGCATTGTATTGGGTACTGAAGATATTTTCAGATGCAGAAATTAATTTATTAAAAATCGAATCCAGACCGAGTAGAAAAGGCCGATGGGAATATATTTTTCTCATGGATTTTGCAGGCGATATTGATGATGATAAAGTAAAAAGTGCTCTCGATCTTATGAAAACTAATGTGATTTGGCAAAAAATTTTAGGATGTTATCCTTTAAAATAATTTTAATGAAATTCACTACTTTTTCTAGGTTAGTTATGCTATTCTAAAACTATATTAATTATATTTTTTTATTTTATGTATTAAAACTTCATTATAACTAATTAAATTTTAATTTTAAGATATATCAAATTCACGGGTTTGAATTGAATGATAGGCAATGCAAGACTTGATGGTAGAAAATATGATGTACTAAGGAAAACTACTATAGAGCGAAATTATCTTAAATATCCTGAAGGATCTGTTTTAATCACTCAAGGAGGGACGAAAGTAATAGTATCTGCATCTGTTTTGGAATCTGTACCACGTTTTCTATTAGATAGTGGAACGGGCTGGATTACAGCAGAATACAATATGCTTCCGAGAGCAACTCAAAATAGAAATAATCGTGAAAGAGACAGTTTAAGAATAAAAGGACGAACTCATGAAATTCAACGTTTGATAGGGAGAAGCATAAGAGCTGCATTTAATTACGATAAAATTGGAGAACGTACTATTAAGATCGATTGTGATGTGATTCAAGCTGATGGAGGAACGAGATGCGCTTCAATTACTGGAGCATTTGTAGCTGTATTTGATGCAATAAATTATTTGTATAATGAACAAATGATATATGAATTTCCCGATTATAACGTAACCGCGGCAATATCTCTTGGAATAAAAAATGATAACATACTTCTTGATTTAAATTATGAGGAAGATTCTAAGGTGGACGTTGATTTCAATTTAGTAATGAATGAAAAATCAGACATAATTGAAATACAAGGAACTGCTGAAGGGAAAGCATTCAATAAAGAAAAACTAGCTGAGATTTTAGATATTGGAAAAAAAGGGATATTAGAATTAATTCAGACACAAAAGCAGGCATTAAATTTATAATTTTAGAAATATAATGGGATAGGAAAGATAAATTAATGTGCTTCTATTCCTAGCATTTCTGGATGACCTTGGAAATATTTTACTCCTTCTTTTATTATATCAATTATTGAACGCGTAGGTCTCCAACCAGTATGCTCAATTATCTTATCATTTTTACCAATTAATAAAGGCACTTCGCTCGGTCTCATACGGTTCAGATCAACAAACACATCGGCATCGATGTTAAAGGTTTTTTTAGCAAGGTTAATATAGTTAGCGATTGTGATTCCTTTCCCCGAACATACATTATAGGGCTCTCCATATTTCTTCTTCTCGCTTACCAATATATATGCATTGACTGTATCTTTCACATGAGTGAAATCTCTTATGGCATTTGGATTTCCAATTATTATTTTATCGATTTTATTTTGCATCAGTTCAACTATCTGCCTATGAATTACGCTTGTAACAAATTGAATTCCTCTTCTAGGACCTTCATGATTGAATCCACGTGTGATAATACTCGGTACACCATAGGAATTATAGTATAACCATGCGATTTGCTCTGTTGCACATTTAGTGATACCATACACACTTCGAGGTCTAAAGGGGTTTTTTTTTAGATCTTCAGTAACAGGTACTTCAAGGGGATCAACTAAACCATACTGTTCACTGCTACAAGCTACTTGTAGGCTATCTAAACCGGCGTCAAATCTTCTTGCGGCTTCAAAAATTTTCAAGGTACCGATAATATTATTATGACTTACACGAACTGGTTCTCTAAATGATGTCGGCACAAATGATTCCGCAGCTAAATGAAAAACAGCATTAGGCTCTATTTCTTCAAAAATACCTAATATTCTCTCAGCACTGGTAATGTCAGCCTCATGGAGGTGTATCTTGCCCCTTAAATGTTCAATATTTTCGTGCATAGGAACTGCATGTCTTCTAATAGTTCCGTGAACTTCACAGCCTAAATCTATAAGTTGTTCAGCTAAATGACTGCCTGCAAAACCGCTTATACCTGTTATAAGGATTCTTTTCCCTCGCCAATAATTTTTATCGGGAGTTGCTGACTTTTTCTCTTTAAATGCTTCTAAGTAACTTTCAATTTCCTTAGGAACTATCATATAACCTTGATTTTCAAGTTCTTTTACTCGTGGATTTTCTTCAATTACTTTTTCGATCGGTATTAAGTCATTCATGAGTTAAATTACTAAAATACTGAAAGGATTTTTAATTTAATTATTAAAGATTCGAGAAATTTTTAATAGATTTGTCTCTTTTAACTACTATAAGCTTATAAGCATATTGATTTTTAATTTTAGATGTAATTTTAAAAACTAGTATTTGTAAAATGATAAGAGTATTGATAGTATCAGTCCGATACGGAAAAAAATCAACCGGTGGAGCTGCTAAAAGTTTTATAAATATTTTTCGTGGATTACTACAAAATCAAAATTTTGAATTGAAATTATATTCGAGAACAAGCTCGAAATTAGTGAAGAAAATATTGGATCCTTTAGGTTTCAGTTATTTTTTATATCTCCCTTTGATCATTCGGGTAATCAAAAGATTTAATCCACATATAGTAATTACTCAAAGTAGAATAGCATTTTCTGCAACGCTTGCTGCAAAAATTGCAAAAGTTCCGATAGTTACCTTAGTACGTGATTTGTCGGATATATGTCCTAAATATACTGATATTATTGCTTATGGAAAAGCTTGTAAAGGTTTAAAAAGTAGG
>CAYUTF010000133.1:0-7073 GCA_964447495.1 uncultured archaeon | reverse complement strand
AAATTGAAAATTGTTGTTGATATTAACCTAAATGATAATTTGAGAAAATGGGCGACAGAAAAGGGAGTTTCAAAACTCACTAACAACCCTAATGATGTCTTCAATGATCCAAAAATTGATATAGTAATGATATGCTCACCTACAGAAACTCACGCGAAATTTATTCAGGAAGCTGCCAAAGGAAACAAACATGTTTTTTGTGAAAAACCAATTGATACAGATATAAAACGAATTAAAGAGACACTTTCAGTTGTAAAAGAAACAGGCATCAAACTCATGGTAGGGTTCAATCGTCGTTTTGATCGTAATTTTACAAGATGTTATAAATCAGTTGTATCTGGACAGATAGGAGAGCCTCAAATTGTTAAAATTACGTCTCGTGACCCTGCACCTCCTCCTATCGACTATATTAAGGCCTCAGGTGGAATTTTTTTGGATATGACGATTCATGATTGGGATATGGCCAGATTCCAAGCAAGAAGTGAAGTGGAAGAAGTTTATGCAACTGGAGCTGTACTTATTGATCCCGAAATTGGGAAAGCAGGAGATATAGATACTGCTGTAGCAATTCTAAAGTTTGAAAATGGAGCTATCGGAATAATCGATAATACTCGTCAAGCAGTTTATGGATATGATCAACGAGTCGAAGTATTTGGATCTAAAGGATGTGTAATTGCCGATAATGAGGCTACAAATACAGTACGTATTTATACAGCTGAATGTACTAACATTGATAGGATTCCTTATTTCTTCACAGAAAGATATCTTGATTCATATTCTTCCGAATTACAATATTTCTTTGAATGTTTACGTAAAAATGAAAGTCCTAGACCAAATGGAGAGGATGGTTTGAAAAATGTAATTATAGCCCTAGCAGCTCAGAAATCGTATGAAGAAAATCGTCCTGTTAAACTTTCCGAATTAGAAAACGATTAATTGTTTAATTTATGGGTAAATTGTGAATGATTTCACAGATTTTAATAAGTTAATTACACAAATAATACCTTTAGATCATTTATTGATATTAGGATCTAAATTAATAAAAAAACAAAATGCATCAAAATTATGGTACTTCCAAAAATAAAACCAAATCAACGATTAATTGTTGGGAAAGAATTATAAAGAAACATTTATATCTGTTTCATAGAATTATAAGGTTGAGTAACTGTGTCTTACGATATTTCAGCTCTAAAGGTCTTAATAAAGAAGATTTTTCCACCGAAAAAGTCAGTTTATACAATTGACACAAACGGGGATATGAAGGCAGATTCGATCCTAATTAAAGCATTCAATGTTTTAATGCCGTTAGAAGTGCCAAATGATATAGAACTTGGAGGTTTTACAACAAAAGATTTTAATCTAAATACGTTTGATTTGTCCGACTATGGAAAAATTTACCTTGATGATGAAAGAATAACCATATCAAAGGATGATTTTGAAATTGATAAATTAAAAACCCGTTTTATTATAAATCATAAAGGCGAAAAATTTACTATTGATGATATATTGGAGGGAAAATTGGGGGGAAGACTTATTGCTTTAGGGGATACAATAGATATCGTTATCAAGTTAGATGAATATAATCTGGAAAGGTTTACTGAAGGAGAACATAAATTTAGATTAGAATCTGAACTTATTCCAATTCTAGAATTTAACTTTGAATTGAATAATGATAATATGGGTCAAACTTATATTATTTAAAAAAGCAAAATATTCAATTCATTAAATTTCAAAACCCTCTGTCTTTAAATTTCTATTTTTCTCTGTACAATTATAATGGGGTTTTTATGCTTAGATGAAAACTACTCTTAGGTGAGAAATTATGGCGGTCATAAATGAAAATTTGAATACAAATCTGATTGAATTAAATGAATATTCCCATGTAAAAGTATCGTGTCCCATTTGTAAAACAGAAAAAATACTCAAATTTCCAAAAACAGTTATTAATCAAGCAAAGCAACTAACCACTATTTCACTTCCAAAAGGTGTAGTTTGTGATCATCATTTTCAAGCTTTTGTTGACAAAAATTTCGTTGTTCGGGGTTATCAGAAAGTTGATTTTGAATTCGCTTACGACGTTCTTAAAAAGAAAAATCCAGAAATAATAGAGAGTTTAGAAAAAGAAAACAATTTTTATAACAATTTAGTACTCGAAGGAAATTACGTTGAGTATATTCCACCCAAGAAAGATAAATCTGCTACTAGTAACATATCCACCTCAAAAATGATGACTTTAGAAGAGATCTATGAAGAATTTTGGGAATTTATTGATGATGCTAATGAAGAATTTAAGACATTAATTGAGAAAGATCCAAGAAGAACATAATTTAATCAAACTAGTTTTCAATCAGAATAAAAAAAATTGAATGGCAAGAGGGGGATTTGAACGTTCGGAAAACATTCGATATGTTCTGCTTTTCCCCGATACCCAGATCTTCAGTTTCACCTTTATCGGAAGGACCGATATATCTGGTGCGTTCCCGGGTTTCGCAAACACCTAGAATAAGATGTCTACTACGCCATCTTGCCATTGAAAAGAATTCTGAACTTTAATTAATTTCAAAATTCGTGATTTAAAAAGTAAGAAATATCATATAAAGTTTTTTAGTGATTATTAAAGACATTGCGCTAAGCTATTTTTGTAATATTGATTTTCTAGTTTCTTTTGGTAATTTTTCACTTGCGTATCGTAAGATTAATCTTGATAATTTATCTTTATTTTTAGTTAAATAATCTTTAATTATGTGTGGTTTGTATTTTGAGCATGTTTTTAAAAGCCAGCCTATCCCTTTTTCAATATAATTTTCATTTGAATATTTAAGCATACTTTCAATCTTTTTAAAAACATAAGATTCGTTAAAATCTCTATAAACCATTACTAGTTTTAAAAGTATTACTATAGACGCCCGTTTAATCCATAATGAATCATCATTACTCCAGTTATCAATTGTTTTCATTGCTAATTCTTGATTTTCCTTTTTTGCCAGAAATGTACCGAGAACTCTAATACAACAACTGTCACATGCACTCCATGTGTGACAATAAGAAAAGTATTCAAATCGAAAGAAATCAGGAATACTCTCATCAAAGTAGTTCTTATATCTATTAAGGAAGAAAAATGCAACGAATTTGTACTCTTCGACATTTAGTTGAGCCATACTTTTAAAAATTTCTTTAGCTTGAGTAAATGAAGGATTGTACTTGATTTGGATAGCTCTCGCTACTTTTTCTATATTCGAGGTCTTAACTCCAAGAATAAGATAATTATCTACATCTGGATTTAATATTTTATACATTCTGCTTTTTTTATCTTCTGATAATTCAGGTTTTATTTTATCTAAGCTTGTTTTAATATCTGAAGTAATTTGCGCGGTTGTATTCATTCTTTCTCAACTTATCGTTTGATTTATAATTTGAAGAACTTCACAAAAAGTCTTCTATTCCCTTTTTTTGATTATATTCTTTACTATTTTTTAGAATTGGTTCAACTAAATCAATGATTTCAGGCGTAAAATTTGTTAATTTTGACAATTCACTTTTTTTACATATGTCAATTATCGATTCACTGAGATTATTTAAATTTAATCCCGCCCATTTCAAGTTGTAATTAGATTTCCCTGTTGACACATATTCATTATATTCTTTATTTAGGAGAATTTCCGAGATCTTATAATTCCATTTCCGATAATCTCGCGGAATCCAACGTTTAATTCTAATTGGTATATCATATTCATTGCATATAACCATTAGTTTAGAGTGCATTTTTTTAACATACTCCGCAGGAGGATTTGTTTTACCTTTGAATAAATTAAGAAGAGGTTCTGAGATTTGTTTATATCTGCTATTATTTAGTTTATTAATGAAAAATAATGCCTGAGAGTCGCGTAAGGTCAATCCTGGGGCAAACAATATGAAATCAGCTCCATTTCTTTTTGATTGCCGAATCACTTCTTCTAGATTTTCATCATCATCTTCTAAATAAGGAATGATAGGCATAAAGTAAGTCCCAATTTGGATTTTAGGAGCCTTATCTTTAATTTCTTTCATGGCTCTTAGACGTTCTTTTGGTGGGGAGGAATATGGTTCTAAAAAGCTTGCTAATTCCTCATTAGTAGTAGTTATTGAGAATCCAACTGTACACCATGTATCCATTGCAATATTATTTAAAAGAGAAATATCTCGAGTTATAAAGCTTGATTTTGTTGCGATATTAATTGGAAATTTATATTTCTGAAATATTTGTAATATCCTTAAAGTATTTTCTTCTTGCATTTCGACAGGTTGGTAAGCATCATTCACTCCTCCGGGAGCAACAACATCTGGTAATAAGGTTCGAGATTTTAATATTTGTAACTCTAATATTTTTTCTATATCACTTTTAACAATGACTTCATTTTCAAAATCTTGCTCTAAATAATAACGATTACTTCTCGCATCACAATAAATACATGCATGAACACATCCAGAATAGGGATTAATGGTGTATCGCCCCCAAAACCAAGAGTCAGGGTACTTTAATTTATTTAACGCCGTCTTGTATCTTTTATAAATTATTTTTACTTTGTTAGACATTGCAATATCAAGCCTTACTAAATCTAATAATTCTAGAAGAATTTTAAGATTGATGGAAATAAGATAAAAAGCTTAAAGCATAATTAAAGTGAAAAAACGCTCTAATTTATCAATTTTAAGTGATAAAAATATGGAAATGGAAATGGAACAATTAATTACTTGAGCGTTTTTTCAAATATAACATACAATTTTGTAAATATATTTGTTTTGTTTTTGTTACATAAATGGTTAATAATGAAGAGAAATAAATTCATTTGAATAGAGTTAATTTAGGAAGTTAGTTGGAAAAAGTTTCAGATTTTTCGATATAAATATCGATCAAAAGCAGCAAATTCTACTTTTTTTGATTTAGGATTCCTTATGAACCGAATATTTTGTTTTATAGGAGGAAGAGTGCCACATATCATAAAATCTAAATTGTTTAAATCCTTTAATAATATAGGATAACTCATTGGACCATCATCAACTTCAATATCTGCCATGAGTACTCCTTTCTTCAAAGCTACTTTCATATTATAAAGATCATGGGAAGATTTATAATTACCTTCAATTTCATCTATAAGATGCTGCAGTCTTAATTCTTCTACTTCTTGCATAGGATCTAAATCGAGTAAAATTGATAGAACTGCTCGTACGATTATAGAACTATTAACAATACAAGAGTTCTGACCAACCATTACTCCTATCCTGCGATCTGGTATTAAAGCATAGTGCGCACAACTGGTCCCCAATCCGCCCCCATGATGAACAATCTCTGTAGAGAGATAGGTTTTATCTTTTACCCATCCTAAACAATATTGGGGGTTTTCACCAAACCCATAAGGGCTTGAAATTCTTGGTGTCCATAATTCTTGGATAGAATGCTCAGAAAGCAATCTCTGACCTTTATATATCCCTTTTTGTAGTAAGCATTGAGTATAATTCATCATCTCCTCTGTGGATACATATAATCCTCCGGGTGCATTCAGATATTCATAAAGTGGGACAGGATTCTTTTTAGGAACAGCAATTCCATCTTGCGTTTTAGTTAAATATCCTGTTATTTTATCGTTCAATGGATCATTCTCAAAATCTTTTTTTGAGAAGACTGCTCTATTCATTTCTAATGGTTCAAGGATTTCTTTTCGGATAAATTTAGCATAATCAGAACCAGTATTTTGAGATATTATAAAACCTAAGCAGGTATACATATCATTATTATAAAAGAATTTCTCACCAGGTTTGAATATAATATAATCTTCCGGATCAGCAATATGAGCAATAAAATCATCATAATTAGTTGCAGGATATACACGTGTATAATCATCAAAAATGTAATATAAGGAAGATAATCCCGCATCTGCTGCGGGAATACCTGTAGAATGAGATAACATGTGCTCTATGGTAATATCTTGATGGGAATTAAAAGGAGCAAAATTTAGATATTTGGATACTGAATCTTCAAGCTTTATTTTTCCGTCTTCTATTAATTTCATAATTCCAAAAGCAGTTATCGATTTTGTAATACTACCAATCCCAATAAGAGTATGAGGCGTCATTGGAAGAAAATTTTCTAAATCACGTGCTCCAAATCCCTTCGAGTAGATGATTTCTTCTTCCTGAAATATCGATATTGAAAAGCCAGGAATTCTATTCTTTCGCATATAATTCCGTATTATCTTTTCCAAAGATTTAAATTTATCATCTATCATGGAATCTCACTTAAATATTTACATTACTTCTTGTTTAAATATTCTTCTCCTATAGCTGGACATACAATTTTATAATGTTTTGAAAATTAGTAATAAACTTTATTTAGAAGAACTTTACCCCTATCTGAAAATACAATCCCTTCTAATTCTAATAATTTGCGTTTCATTTTGACTCCCCCTTGAAATCCTCCAATCTCTCCATTTGATTTAATCGCTCTATGGCAAGGAATAATAATAGGAAAAGGATTCTTAGATAAAGCATTTCCAACTACTCGAGCACCTTTAGGGATTCCAATTTGAATAGCAATTCGTTTGTAAGTGCTTACCCACCCAGAAGGAATTTTTGATTCAGCGTTTAACACTTTTCTTTGAACTGGGTAACATATACTAAAATCGAGAAGGTCTTGGTCAAATTTTATTGCTTTACCGTTTAAAAATTCTTGAATCTTTTTCCCAAGGGAATTAATCGAAACTGAAGATTTTAATCTCATATTTTGGAAAGCCTCGCATGCTCTATCTTCAGATTTATGATGAAGATCGCTAAGAAATATGCGCTGTATCAATATCTCATCTCTTTTTTCTCTCCATATGATAGTAAATGTATCAAAAGGAGAAGAAAAAGTAGTATAAAAATTGCTTTCCATGCCTTAATACCATATTTAAAACAATATAAATTTTTTTTAGGTAAATAATATGAGAAAATCTTCGTGAAAGAATCGTTTCGCATCCTCTATTAATGCAGCCATAACTAGTTTTATTTTATTTTTATTTACTGAAGTATTTTGGGCAGATCAATTACGAGGATATTTG
>CAYUTF010000132.1:0-7142 GCA_964447495.1 uncultured archaeon | reverse complement strand
TAAACAAATTAAAATGAAATATATCGATATGAAGCGAATTTGAATAATCGAATAAATTGAATTTTCTTAAACTAGAGTTCTACCTTCTTTACTTGAAAAGAATATAAAAAAGCAGATAATAAATGCCAGGCTAGCTAACAAGAATGGTAAGATAATCGAAACTTCCTCAAAAATAATTCCAGTCATCATTGTTGAGACGGGACTAAATATAGCATTGATAGTAAACGCTGCACCATTAACTTTACCCAAATTTTCTTGTGGTACTCGCTCCATCATAACTGTCCAGTAAGCTACGTTTATAAGAGGGAAATAAAAGCTCCAAATGAACATGATAATTAAAGCTATAACTAAGTCTGTGGTGAAACTAAATAAAAATATGCCAATTGCTCCTAAGAAAAAACCAGAAAGGATTAAAACTCCTTTTTTTATAGTACTGCCCCAATGACCAATGATTAAACTTCCAATTAAAGAACTTAACGCATTTACCGCGACTAGTAATCCATATCCTTCAGCTCCTGCATTTAGAATTCTCTCGGAAAAAACAGGCCAACCAATTGTCGCCACTCCATTTACAAATATCGTTATAATTGCCATCCATGTTAAGATTAACATAAATAAAGGTCGATCTTTTACTGTTAATTTCATCCCATTTTTGATATCTGAAAAAAAACTATTCAATGAAATCTTTTGAGCTGTTCTATTAAATGTATACCTAATCAATTTAAATATCAATGCTCCACCTATAAAAATAATAGCAGTAATCGTAAACAAGTTCATAGCCCCTAAAGAATCTATTAAAAATCCACTCGATAAGGAACCAATGATATTTGCTAGCCACATAGCAGAATCAACTAATGCATTAGCCGGCAGAAGATGTTCATACTTTATGATTTGGGGCATTATTGCATTTATTGCATTTAAAAAAAATGGAAAAGTAATTCCTTGTAAAAAAGCCAATAAATATACGATCCATAAATTGAGAATTTGAAAGAAGTTAAGGAGCGGAATAAATATAATACATGCTCCTCGGGCAATTAATGAGAAGATCATTAACTTTTTTCGGTTAAAGATATCAGTAATTATACCAGAAAAGAAAACAAATAGTAAAGTAGGCAAAAAAGTTAACGTACTCACGATTCCTAATTGGAATTCAGAATTAGTTACATCAAAAACCCACCAATTTAAACTAACTGTGAAAATTATACCCCCCAATCCAAAAAAAATAACACCTACCCAGAGAATTACAAAATTCCAATCGGTAAATAATTCTACATATTTGCTCTTAGTCATAATTAGAATCGTATTTAATACGAGCAAAAATTTATTATTACTCTAAAGCTTTATCTTTTAACTCTCTCTGTCTCTTTCTTTCTAACTTTCTTCTAACCACACAATAGGTAGGTTCTTTAAGCATAGTAAAATAACATGAATTACAACTAATGCATTTTGTAGGAGAAATATCTCCATTTCGCCATCTATTTGGCAGATCCGGCTCATTTAAAAGTGGTCTGCTCATGGAAATAAAGTTAGCATTTCCTTCTTTGAGAATTTGTTCCGCAGATAAGGGGTTCTTTATTCCACCGACGAGAATCAATTTGCAATTTTTCATTATCGGTTTTAATTGTTTTGCACATGGTAAAAAGTAATTTTCATCTTCAGGAGTGTGAATAACTTTGCTTGGATAAGCATCTTTTGTTCCCATTTGAGTTTCGCCAATGCCGCCA
The DNA here is from genome assembly GCA_964447495.1 of uncultured archaeon. Taxonomy (GTDB): domain Archaea; phylum Asgardarchaeota; class Lokiarchaeia; order Sigyniarchaeales; family SOKP01; genus SOKP01. Next base: position 5,418 of record CAYUTF010000132.1, on the reverse strand, counting down.
CTAGGTTCTATTGCATTAAAACCCGTATTGATTAATCTTTCTGCAATCTTTATCCCATCATCAACTTTTAACCCTCCAGGAACGAAATCTTGCATCTGAAGTTTGATAATAACCGGAAATTCCTTCCCTACTTTATCTCTTAATTGCTCATAGATAAGCTCTAAAATTTTAGACATATTAGTTAGGTTGCCACCAAAATCATCTACTCTTCGATTCGTATATGGCGATATGAAGTTGCTTAGCAAATATCCATGAGCAGCATGTAGTTGGACCATGTCATAGCCACTTACATAGGCTCGATACCCAGCAGCAACAAACTTATCTATTAATTCATATATTTCTTCTACAGATAATTCCCGAGGGGTTAAACCAGTCAAATTATCTTTTATTGCTGATGGTGCAACAGGTGGATATTTGGGATGCGTTCCTTGTTTCCCGGTATGCGCAATTTGAGCCGCAATTTTGACTTCTGAGTAATTGTGAACTTTATCCACCAATGCAGTATGCCCTGGAATAAAGGAATCATCATCTAATCGTGCTTGAAAAGGACTGGCAGTTCCCTTTACATCCACAGCAGTAAAACCCGTAATAATCAAGCCCGTACCACCTTTAGCTAATTCTTCATAAAACTCAATCATCTGCTCACCTACCTCACCATACTTCTCAGCTCTTCTTGAAAAGGTTGCGGATCGTACAATACGATTTTTGATGCGAATATTTCCAATAGTTTCTGGACTGAATAAGGTGTTCAGCTGCATATTCATTTTCAATTCATTATCTTTATAAATTAAGGTAAAATAAATATTACTTAACTTTAAACTTTAAACTATATAAAAATTTACGAAATATACTCTGACAATGTGATTTTTCCATGATATTTGATATATTTAATGAAGATTGGGCTACAACTTTTTCGTCAATCGAAGATGTCTTTTGGTTTCTCATTCTCTATTTGGTCTTTCTCATAGTTATGGCTATTTTTTTAACCATTGCAATTAATCTATTTAGCTCTGCCAAAAATTCTGGTTTCGGTTCTGTGTTTGCTACCTCTTTCGTGATTACTATCTTTTATGCGGTCATATTTATCTTTCTCCTGGGTTGGGTGGCATGGATTATTGTATTAGTAATAGCATGGTTAATTATCAGCGCAAGGCACCATATTGGATTTCTGGGAGCCATTTTAGCTACTATCATAGCCTTTATCTTATATGTAATTGTTGCTATCGTTCTTGGGATTATTTTCAACGTGACCTTAATAGTTTTGCCATTTTAAGCTTTTAAATCTTTTTTTTCTTATTTTTCAGCTAGTTTTTGTAATCGTTCTGCAAATATCTTTTCTGTCTCATCCATTTCTCTGACCACATTCTTTAAAACGGGTAACCAAAAGAAAGGGATAAATATCCATGCAAAAATTGCTGTTATCATCCCAAAAACATATCCAAACATATCAGCAATCACAGCACCGATTAGAGGACCGATTGCCCGTCCAATAATGTCAAAAAAATTAGAGGTAGCTAACACCGTTCCGCGATTTTCAGGAAGATTTAAATCAGCAACAGTTGCATACCAATTACCATTAACGGCCCCATTAGAGAACATGCCTATCATGAACAAAATTACCCATACTACTAATCCTGGGAATAAATCTGGAGGCTTAAATGGAATTATCAATGCTACAAAAAGAAATGGTATCGGAAAAATGTTTCCAAATAGAGCTAATTTAACTCGTGCTTTTCTATTTCCTTTTCTGAATGATTTATCCCCTATTATTCCAAAAATGATGGTTCCTAGTATGATAAAGATAAGGATTAAAAGCATAATGACTATTGTTATCTCTGAGGATAAACCGTGATACTTTTCCATATACGCATATAATAAGAAGAGGATGATACCCGTTGGTATAGTATCGACGAAATTTACTACCAGCCAAATATTCGCTTTCTTCTTGAAAATAGTACTCAAATCAGAAATTTATATCCTATAAGTATATTCAATCCCTTCCCGATCTAACATATAGGAAGAATCTTTTCCGATTCGTGAAGGTTCCTTAAAGAAAATAAAGAGAACTGCCCCGATTAACCCTAATACTCCAATTATAAAAAAGGGGAGTCTCCAATCTGAACTTCCTAAAAAAGTAGCTAATCCTGTGCCAACTACTATTCCAAAAAATGATGCGATTGAAAAAAATGAAAATCCTTTAGACCTGCTTTCTTTAGAAATCATATCACCGATTAATGAAAAGATGCTGGGTACAAGAGCTCCATACCCTATTCCCGTTCCGATTGTGAGAAAGAAAAAACCGATATACCCTGTGAAACCTATAGGGATAAAAATTGTCAACATTGAGAAAAGTGAAAAAGTAAAAGCTCCAATGCATACAATCCCCTTCCGTACAATTTTATCGGCTAAATACCCAAAAATTAGCATAAAAACCCCCGTTGCAAGAGTAAATGAAAATGTAAGCACTCCTAACTGGGTTGTATCTCCCCCAAAACCAAAATACAACGAGATGGTAATTAAATTGGGGGATATCATATTTGAAACTGATGATATCAGCGTAACAATAATGATAAAAAGAATAAAGGATACTAAAGGAAGATTGTTCGAATTAGTTTTCATATGAATTAATTCGACGTACTTCTTTAAAAAGCTTCAATTTAGTTCAATATTAAATGTGTTATCTTATGAAAATCTTAACAGAGCTCTCCGTCCTCTTTAAAACAATCGAAAAGACTGTCCAAATTTTCGATATGATGTGTCATTTTTTGATACCACTTGTTAAGTAAATTATGGAACTCCTGCTTTATTACTTGTAAATCTTTTGCCCCATAGACGAATAAATATCCTCTCTTATTTGTCTCGCTAACTCCTTTTTTCTCCACGTAATCTTTTAAAGACATTGATTTTCTTTCGATCACATTTAAGTCGTTTAAATTTTGTAAAGCTCTTTGAATAGAGCTTCTGTCCTTATTTAGTGCTCTTGAAAGCTCCATAGTGCTAACATTGTCGTTTTTAAGTAGATATGAAAATACATTGGATTCAATTTCATTTAATCCTAAGATACATCGAAATAAATTTCCACTTTTAAAGATCTTCTTCTCCTCTAACATTCCTTTTAATTGATCGGTAATACTTTCCATCGTTCTTCACCTTGAAGGGTGTAAATGTAAAAATAAAAAATAATTCACGTTAGAATTTATATTGGTTTCAATTTGTCTAAAATTTGCTTCATACCGTTATAATTCATCGAACCGACGACTTTTTGAATAACTTTTCCACCTTTAATGAATAGCGTGGTCGGAATACCCGTAATTCCATATCGTTGAGCAATAGACCCATTCTCATCCACATTTACTTTGACAAATATAAACTCCCGAGAAAATTCATGCTGCAATTTCTCAAATACTGGAGCAAATGCTATACATGGACCGCACCAAACTGCCCAGAAATCGATAATTATGATATTATCCGAATAATCTGAGACTAGTTTGTTAAATTCATCATAATTATGAATCTTTATTATCTCTTGTGGTATTTTTTGAAGCTTCAGCATCGTTTCTGCTTTTTTCATACGTATTTTTTCTAAGTCATTATCAGACATAATCCTATCATCCTATTTTATTAATTTCAACTCTTTTAAAAGTTGTGCTAGTTGTGTAAACAACTTTCTTAATTTAAAATTAAGATGACTTGCTTATAAATTTCATGTTTATGAAAAAAAAGAAAAGAAGGATGATAAATTAAAAATTATACATTTAAAATTATTCATATATAGTTAGCTTGAAAGTAAAAATTTATAATTAATAAATTGAAAGAATATAAAAAAGCATTCTTTTCCATTTAATAATACTTATAAGATTAGTCTTCTATTATAAATTCTAAAAGAGTTCTTCTAAATTGTCTACAATGAAGATTCATTCATTATTCATTCTAAATAAAACTGGAGCGTGCATCTATAGCAGAAATTTCACAGAAGACTTTAAAAATATCGAGCCAAACTTGATTACTCCTTTTTTTTCCGCAATTTTCTCATTTTCGGAAAATGTCATTTCTCAGAAGACTCCTGAAGTATTGGAAATGGGAGGGTTTAGATTTGTCTTTCAAATTAAGGAAGAATTTATCTATACAATTTTATCAGACTCTAGTGCAAGTTTATTGTTTATAAAGTCGCGATTGAAGAGTATTACCAAAGCATTTGAAACTTTTGTAGAAGAGAATGAAATTGGTGATCATGAAGTAATTCAAAGTGTGAACTTTGACGAGGAGATCAATGGAATCATTACTGGAGAAGAAGAGATTATAAATAGCAAAGTTCTCTTTAGAAGGATAATAGAGCTTATAAAAAACTTAGTATATGAAAATGAAATTTTGGGAGCTGCGCTTTTTGCGATTAATGGAAAGGTGATCTATACTTCTCTTCCTCAAGAAATATTGTTATCCTCCTTAAAGGAATTAGAAATTCGATATATGGTGGCAAATGAATTCAACACAACTTTTTATAGTCTTGAAAATGAGCAAAAGGTTTTCTCTAAAAGGATAAGAATTCCATGGAAATTAGAACCTCTTATAATTGTTGTGCTATTTGATGCGGGCGTGCCAACTGGTATGGCAGAAGTAAATTTAGATAAAATCGTGAAAAATATTGAGAATATTATCTAACTTAAGTATTTCTCATTTTATATAGTCTATAAAAACAATCTTTTTTTAGTGCTAAGTATTTACATTTTTAATCATGTATGATGTAATTGTTATTGGTGCGGGTATTGCCGGAACTTCATTTGCTCAAAAAATATCTAAATTTGCGAAAACACTTCTTATAGAAGCACAAGACTATGATAATGAAATACCTATTAGAACCAACATTTTTGCAGAGCATAATAAACCCTTTATTGAGGATCAATTTTGGAATGACCTTGAGATATTTCCTCGACCTTTCATCCAGCTAAATTATAAAAGCGAAAAATTTGATGGACTACTTCATTCTAAAGAATTTGGAGCGCCTTTAGGAAAAATATGTCATACAGAAATCTTTTTAAAGAAATTAATAGCTAAATTTAAAGACCAAGATGGCGTTACAAAATTCAATGAAAAGATTGCCAAGATAAATCGTCATCAAGACTTTATAGAAGTTATTAATGATAAAGGAGAAGAATATAAAGCAAAAGTATTAATTCTAGCAACTGGGTCCCGTGGATTTGAGTTACAAAAATCTTTAGGATTTCAAGCACCTGATTCATTTAAGGGAATATATCTAAACACATGGGCAGAGGAAGAGTTAATTGATAATAATTTCCCCTTCCAATATATGTTTCACCTTAACCCAAATATAAGCATGAATGGCCCTTTCTTTTTTAACATTGGAAAAGGAAGGCTCTCCACGGGATTTCTCGGAAACGTCGAATCTCCTGCTCAGTTAAA
>CAYUTF010000131.1:0-7182 GCA_964447495.1 uncultured archaeon | reverse complement strand
TCCAAGCATTCAAATCATGAGCTAATTTTATTGACATAAATATACTATAATCCTCTAACCAAAAAGATTGGGTGTCAATAAAACTAATGAAATCTTTTTCCAAATTCTGAGGAGATTTTTCCTGAAAATTGGTAAATGCGTGTTCCAATAGTTGCCATTTGTATTTAATTACTTCTCCATAACTTACATATGAATCTGGAAATGTTATAGTGGGTTCGCACTCTTCAGTAGTAATCAGTTCTAAATCAACTAGTTTTTCAGGACTAATTATCATTGGATTGCCCGCAAACGCAGATAAACTCTGATATGGCGAATCTGCATATCCAGTTGGTCCTAAAGGAAGAATTTGCCATAGATTCAATTTATGTGCATATAAAAAATCTACAAATCGGTATAACTCTGGACCGAGATCTCCAATTCCATATTTGCTTGGAAGACTTGTAGGGTGTAGCAATATCCCACCATATCTACCAAGAAGAATTCTTTTTTGAATTAATCTCTCACCGTTAAGGCTTTTTAGGATTTAAATCAGTACTAGATAAAAAAGCTTTCCATTCATCAATAACTAATTTTATCATTCTACTCTGTAATTCATCTTTCGAGTTATTAAGCTTTATTTCAAGTTCACTTATTTTTTCTCTAATAAATTTCTTTACTTCATCAATATTTCTGGTCCTTTTATTCAATACATCAAGAAGTTGGTTACAAATGGAATCTCTAACTGAATACAAGTCATAAGCGTCTTCAGATAAATTAGCAACTAAATTTGGATGGTATAAACTTTTATATTTGAATATTTTTTCTTCAATTGTCTTTAAAGCTAGTATTTTATTTATATCATTAAAATTTGTCATTTTTTCTCTCCTTTTTCCTTATTCAAGTTTGAATCCAAATACTGATGATACTCTCTTTCTTTTTTTTGATGAATTCTGACTATTTCTGCTTTTTGAGCAAGCCATTCAGGTCCATCTAAAGGGTAGAAAAACATCACTAAAGCCCCAATAAACAAAAACAAGAAGGGAATTAGAGCAAATCCAATCATTATTCCCAATTGCGCAAGATAATCTTGAATATTTTGTTCTGCTTCAAATCCAAAAACACTTATTATAAAAAGAAATAGCCAATTTGCTACTGATATCGCAGGTTTAGTTAATAAGGCATTAATCCCCGAATATGTTGTTTCTCTACGCTTTTCAGTTCGAACTTCATCGTAATCAACTATTTCTGCAATAACTACCTGATTGGAGAGCATGTATCCCGATATCCCTGAACCTATGAGAATAAATCCGATTAATGCGAATTCCAAGGTCCACCCTATAAAAAAGATTAGGAAAAAGCTAAATCCCGTCCAAAATAGGGATAGGATGAATGTTTTTTTCACTCCAATCTTTCTAATAAATAGATTAAAAACAGCTAAAAAAATAAAAATCATTAAAAATACTATTGCTAATGGAATCGTGGTTAGGAATCCGGATAATTTTAACACATAATCAATATAATAATAGATGGCAGTAGTTAAGATTGTCTGGGCAATAGTAAAGGAAAAGTTGGCTACTTCAAAAACGAGAAATGGTGCATTTTTAAAGGTTTCTTTAATACCTTTGATGATTGGAAGGGTTTGTTCCATTTGCGTATATTGATTTTCTTTTAAATAAAAACTACTAATAAACAAAATGATAGCTGAGATAATACCAACAAAAATCATAGTAATAACAAAAATGATTGGAGCATCAGGAGATTCGTTTCCAGTTAGTAATAAGATGGGTAGAATAAAGGATAATAAAAGTGCTATAGAATTAATTACATTGCTGTATACTAATAAATTTCCTCTCTCTTTCGAGGTTAAAGCCATTTCTGCGGGGAGAGTAAAATTTATCAAACCTAAGATTGTAAATAATGTATCAAATACAAAAAGTACAATGGTTAAATTGAAAAAAAGTGCAATTTGATTATTTATATCTAAAAAAGGAAACCAACAGAGTATAAAAACTAATCCGTAAATTGGTGCACCAAATCGGATATATGGGATTCTTCTTCCATATTTTTTTGATTTCGTATTATCTTCTATGAATCCGAATATCGGATCATTGACTGCATTCCAAAAAGAAAAGACGAGCCAGGAAAGTCCAATTAATTCTGCATCTAATCCTAATACAATATTATAAAAAAATGTTATAGCAGAAAATACTATTTGCGATGGAAGGCTGATACCTGCTCCAAGACCGCCATAAGCAATTTTAGACTTTAAGGAGAGACGACCATTATTCATAGTTGATCCTATCTTATAATGATTATGTTAGTAAATATAATATAAAATGTACTAGTTTAAAAAATAAGACTTATTCACGACTTAAAAGAACTTTTTTTACCAGATTAGTTCAATTGAACTAATCAAAATAATTAAAAATAATATTAGAATAAATGGATATTTTGTGAATCCATTGACCAATTTTGTATTGTTATTATCATCTTTCACAATATTTAATGTTTTTACTACAATTATATATAAAATTATTGATAAAATTATAGAAAGTAATCACATCACTTATTAATAAAATTTCATAGGATCTAACTTGAAAGAATATGCCATGGAAAGAAATACCGAAAGACACAATCATATTCGACCCTAAAGTCCAATTATACTGTAATAATCCGAAGTATAGGTGTCCTTATTATGAACATTCTTGGGGTTGCCCACCTAAAGCACCCTATCTTGAAGAGGAAGTAATGGCGTATGAAAGATATTACTTAATTTACTTCAGGTTCGATTTAAAAGATAAGAATAGTGGAAAAATAGCAGATTCTCCAAGTTATAAAGATATGAGAAAAGTAATGGAGAAAGAAATGGAAGACTTTATTCATTCCCATCAAGGGAAATCTGAAGAAATGAAGATATTATGGGATGGGCATTGTCGAACTTGTGAAAAAGAGGGTAAAACATGCACTCTAGATGAGGGGATTCCATGTAGGTATCCTGATAAGATTAAATATTCAATGGAAGCAGTTGGAATAAATGTAACAGAAACAGTAAAAAAAGCAAATTTGGATATTGAATGGCCTCCTATAAATCATGTATTTCGTTTTGGACTTGTTTGTGAAAAATAAGTGATCATATCTAATTATAGATTCTCTCTAAAAACTGGTACTGGTTATATCTTATCAATTTTCGCAGCTACTATGAAATCGTTTTTATGTAAGCCTTTTATTGCATGGGTGTGAAGTTCTAAAACAACTTTATCATAATACACATAAATATCAGGATGATGACCTTCGCTTTCGGCAATCTCTGCTACTTTATTTACAAATTCAATGGATTTTAAGAAATTTTCAAAGGAGAATTCTTTTCTTATTCGGTGAATACCTTCTCTTTCCAGAGTCCAGCCTTTAACCTGATTTAGATATTCTTTTTCCCTATCCTTATTCAAAGGAGGTATACCTCCTTCACAAGGAACACATTTTTGATTTATTAAATTACTCATTTATCTCATCTCTTATACATTTTAAATTTGATTTAATATATCTAATTTTACAACTTAATTATTTTAGAATTTAGCTTATACTTCATAAAAAATAATATTTTTTTTCATCTAAATAATGAAAATTAATTAAGATTCTTTATATTTCAAAATACAAGCATTTTTAACCCTAATTCTAAAGTTATATTATATGGATATATTGTTACTATTTTTAATCATAGCTGGTGCGATTATAGGGGTATGGATTGCGTGGGGTATCATAAGTCCTCATATTTGGGAAAAACCTGATTATGAACTTAAAGAAAAGGAAGAGAAATTTGAAATCCGTAGATACAAGGATGCGAAAATCCTTTCAACAATCACCTCAGGGTCAAACAGTGGTTTTTCTACTCTAGCCTCTTACATTTTTGGTAAAAATAAAGAAAAAGCAAAAGTTGCCATGACTAGTCCCGTTTTAACTGAGATGATGGATAATAAGAATATGAAAACGGTCTTTTTTGTACCGAAGAAATTTGAGAATAAGGAGATGCCAACGCCTTTATCCGATGATATACAAATCTCTACTCAAAAGGAGCGAGATGTGGCAATAATTAGATTTTATGGTTTGATGAGTGAAAAAAAAAGGGAAAAATATATTGATAGATTGCTAAATATTTTACAAAAAAAAGATATTCAAATAAAGGGAAGTGCTTTTTATATGGGTTACAGTGATCCTTTTGTTCCTCCTCCCCTACGACGCAATGAAATTGGAATTGAATTGAGTGTTGATTAAAAAAGATATAAAAAAGATTACTAAGATATATTACTCCTATTATTGATTTTTTAAAACAAAAAATAAAGCGCCTAATTCACCATTAATTCTACACGATTTATCTATTTTTTCATACTTCTGATTGTAAATATCTACAATTTTGAAGCCGTTAGTTTCAGCGAACATATTGAATTCCTCATAGAGCCATAAGCGAAGTTCATGAGGCTCTTCAATTATAAAACTCCTTCCTTGGTCATTGCCTTTCATTTGGAAATCAATATGGCGAATTCGATTTGCGATGTCGTACCAGCTAATATTCCAAGTCAATTCTAACTCAGTATCATCATTGTTAACGTACCATACATCATCTACTTTTTTTTCATCAATTAATTCGTCACACATACAACTAATCTCAACGATATAAAGCCCTCCCGCGTTTAAAGAATTATGCATTGCCTTAAAATGAGAATGAATATCAGCATCAGATTTTAAATATCCCAGACTATTAATACAAATGATTGCAGCGTCAAATTTTTCATTAAAAATTAAGTCTTTCATATCACCAACTAGAACATTGGCTTCTTTCTCAGTAAAACCCCTTTTATTTAACCTTTTTTTCGAATATTCAACCATAGCAGTATTCAAATCATATCCCAAAGCTTGATATCCGAATTGAGGTAAAGCCTCCAAAAACATACCTGTACCGCAGGCTGGTTCTAAAACTCGTTTTACAGCAAAATCAGCATATTGGTGGAAGCAATTCTGGAAAAACTGAATATCACTCGCTACATCTCTATCAAAAGCCATATCATAATACTTAGGAAAATTATAAAACTGATGGGTTTTCTTTTCTTCAACAATAGGCTTTATATCTAATGAAATTAGCAGTTCATTATTTTCGAGAATTTGTTTATTAATTGTCATTTTTTATGACATCTCTTTTTTTATACTAAAAGTTTACAGAAATAGACTATTTTACAGAAAGATTCATATTAAAATATAAAAAATTAAGAACAATCCTAAGAGAAAAACCAAAACATTTAAATAAGAGTATGTGGTTAAACTTTTTAATCTTAATTAAGAGGAAATAAATCTTTTCGTCTATTTAAACTTTCTTTGTCCTTTTTAATTGAAATAAAAATATTTTAATCTTTTTTTTAATAAGAGGACTTATTTATAAACTTTAAGTAGAAATAATACTATTTGGAAAAAAATTAAAACTAAGAATTCGAAGTGATAAATGTGGCTACTCTTTTAAATGAAGACGATACAAAGCACGAAGAAAGTCTTAAAAAGAAAACAATGGCGCTTTCAATAGCTGAAGGGTCAGTTGGAGTATTCAGTAATGTCTTAGCAGAAAATTATATTATCCCTTTTTCGCTTAGCATTAATTCTTCACCATTTCAAGTTGGGTTGCTTGTCTCTGTGGGAAACTTAATATCACCATTAGGGCAAATGATTGGCTCCCTACAAATCGAAAAGAGGGCAAGAAAAAGTGTTCTGATTCGGGGTATAATCGGCCAAGCTTCCATGTGGTCGTTATTTATAATGATAGCCTTGTTTTTTCAACTTAATATGTTTAATCAACTCCTTTCATGGATGTTAATGATTGTTTATCTAGTTTTTATGTTATTTTCAGGAGTGATGACTCCCCCTTGGTTCTCATTTATGGGAGATGTAGTCCCTGAAACGATTCGCGGACGATATTTCGCAAAGAGAAATTTAATTACCCAATTAATAGCTATTATCGGAACCATTTCCTTATCATTTTTATTGGATTTCTTAGATATTAATAATGTTATATTTCTGGGATTTATCATAATATTCATATTTGGTTTGTCCACTCGCTTAATTTCACTATTCCTTTTCAATAGTCATTATTATCCTCCCTACAAGTTTGAAACCAAAGATCATGTAAAAACTAGTCAATTTCTTAAAGAACTATCAAAAAGTAATTTTGGTAAATTCACTCTTTTAGTATCTTTGTTAACTTTTGGACAATGGATCGCGAAACCTTTCTATTCGGTGTATATGCTCAATACATTAAAATTTGATTATCCTATATTCGTTTTGATAAATTTAGCATCAACTTTAATTGGTCTTTTTTTCTTTCCTCTTATAGGTAGATATTCTGACAAGTTTGGCAATGTAAACTTACTTCGAATTGGAGCCCTTATCATTCCTTTTATCTCATTTCTATGGATAATTTTTAATACACCCTTGCAGATCATTTTAGGAATCCAAGTCTTAAGCGGGATAGGCTGGACATCGTTTAATTTAGCCGCGTCGAATTTCATTTATGACAATATTCCTTCCAAAAAACGGGGAAAATATATTGCCTTATACAATTTATTAATTGGTATCGCAATCACTTTAGGAGGTCTTTTAGGAAGTACAATTGTTACTTATGTGGACATTGTTGGGATAAATGCATATTATCTCGTATTTTTCATCTCTGGTATTGTCCGAATAATAGCAGTTGTATCACTTATACCAAAGATAAAAGAAGTAAGAGTCCTTACTAAACCAATTTTAAATGTGAAAGATCATAGCATTTACAAATGGCTTTATGATATTACTCTTAGAAATAATCACCGGAAGAAAAAAATAAAATAAGAAATTATCAATTATAATAAATAAAAAAAAATGAATTATTTGAATATCTTGAGCTTTTTCCAAGAAACTTTCAAATTTTTCTTTAAAAAAAAGTTATTGATTAGATTAATTTTATTAGCTCACCGAACATTTTAAAAATCTTTAAAGGAATGTTATAAATTAGAACTAAATTTATTTATTAGAAATATATTAAACAGTTAATAGAGTATAAAATTTTTTTATCGAGACTAAGAACAGAAATGAGTGAAAATTTAAAAGATTTGATTGATAAGGCAGAAGAAGAAGACCAATCAAGAGCCGTTATGGAAAAAACAATCGAAATGTTAAAAATAGAAGTCG
>CAYUTF010000130.1:0-7292 GCA_964447495.1 uncultured archaeon | reverse complement strand
AAATAATTTATAAAAACTCATAGATTTCCAAAAAAATTTTAATCTATAAAATATTATAATTCAAAAAGAGTGCATATTGTTATCGGATTAAAAATGGGAAAAGTAAGAACAATTTTAATTAAAAATGTGTCTAAAGAATTAATTAATAAATATCCAGATGTTTTCACCACAAATTTCGAGGAGAATAAGATATTATTAGATAAATATCTCGAATTTGACTCAAAACATTTACGGAACCGAATATCGGGATATATAGTTAATTTATTAAAAATAAAAAATAGGGAATAATTTTACAATAAGAATCTAATTTGTTTTTTATTATATTCAATTAAAACTACCATTTAATCGTGATTAAAATCAAGGAAGATGCTAAAAAAATGGCAAATCTTCTCAAAACAGGTTATACAATGTTAAATTTAGCCTGTCCTGAATGTAATAACCCAATATTCAGAAATAAATCAGGAGATATTTTTTGCCCAATTTGCAATAGAAAGGTATTGATTGTTGATCAAATTTCAACTCATTATGTTAATAATAACAAAAACGCAACAAATTTAAACGAATTTAGTGATAAAAAAACAAAAAAGGGAGATATATATCAGATGCTAAAAGACACGGTTCATGCTAAAATTAAGTATATAAATCAAATGTTGGAACAAGAGAAAAATTTTGATGTTATCGAAAAATTGACATATAATTTAATTCAATTAATAAAATTAGTTAGAAAAATCGATAAATTAATTTAAAAATGAAACAAATTAAGAGAATATCAAAATAATTCTGTTAAAGTAACATTTTCCACTATAGCTCTCGTATGTATTTTTCTATATGATAAAATGAGATATGTTGGTGCTTCTGCCGGGATTTGAACCCGAGTCGCGAGGGTGAGAGCCTCACATGCTTGATCCTCATAACGCTTAAAAATTTAAGTTTGACCGAACTACACTACAGAAGCATAATTACATTTTTATTTAATTAATATAAATATACTTGTTTTTTATAAATTCTCATTTAAAGAGTTATAATAATAAGGAATAATATATCAAAAAAATCGCTTCTTCATTAAAATAAATAAAAAATTGGTTATAATTTTAATTGAATTAATAATTTTTTACTTTTTAAATATTTACGTAGAGAAAGTAAAAAAATCATTATTTAATTTGTAATAAATAACGGTTTTAATAAATTTACATAATGATCTCTTATAGAATATTCAGCAATCTGTGTTGCTTCAGATATGAGCGCTTGGGTTAAAATTGATCTTTGATGCTGATTTTTAGCTATTAGTTTATCGGCAAGATATATTATAGCTCCTGTTAATATAAATGGGTTTCGGCCTCCACGATGCCAAGCTGAAAGTTGATTTAAGATCTCTCGACATTTTTTAGATAATTCAATCCGATATTCTTGTTTAGACCAATTAACACACTTTTTAGTTAATCTTTTTTCTAAATCATCATGATTCATTACATCATTTACTAATCTACTTATATAATCTTCACTCCTATGCGGTGTAGAATTTTTACTCAAATGTTTCTTATATTTAACTCCATCTCTCAATATAAGCCTAGGATTCACCCTATGTCCAAAATTTTGAAACGCTCTTGATATCTCGTTTATTGTTATTGGAGCATTATGAAATTCTTTTCTTGCTGCATAGAAAATACAAAATGCAATTAATGAAATATTATTTATTACTTTCTTTTCTCTCCGCACTATTCTTTTATAAAAGTAAGCGGCATTATTCCGAATATTCTTATTTAAATTTAAGTAAGTGGATATTTTATTTAGAATATTAAAAATTCTATACTCAGTTTCATGATTCTTAATTCTTAGGAATTGAGCATAATTTTTCTTTAACCTTCTATATAGTTTCTGTTCATTTGGTGGAAGAAGTTTTCCTGATTTATCTTTAAGATACTTGGAGTTTTCATAATCTATAAAGGTTCCTAATCCGCCAATAAAATCAGTTCTTTCTCCCAGAGATACGTATTGCTTACTTAAATTTCCCTTACTTTGGCTTTTATTAAATATATATGAAGACTCTTTAAAAAAATTATCATGAACCAACCCACATTCTTTACAAATCGATTCAAAACTAGTATGAATAATATTACCGCCACATTCATGACATTTTTTTATCTCTTCAGAAAAATGTGTCTTTTGTACCATTTTGCATCATTTAATTAATTAGTTTATAATTAATTGAAACAAGCTACATTTTATCTCAATTTTTAGAAATGATTATTCTATGCCGTAAAACTCTATTATCCTAGAGTGTAATTTAATTTTACAGGTAAAGAGAGAGAGATAATTGCAAATAAAAACATTGTAATTTAAATCTTTTTTTTATTATGAAATTTAGGTTAAAAAATGACTCAAATTACAAAAAATTTCAAGGATATTGAGAAATTTCATCAACAACATATAGAGATATTGCATTATATTAATAAAAAATTAAAAGAGGTTATCAGAGACAAACGTCAAATCACTTACTCTGACATAATTAATTATATAATTAAGGAAAATATTAAGGGAGATATTTGTACTCAAATTATTATTTGGTGTAATTCTAATATTCGAAGGGGTAATTTCTTTATTGACTTTTAAATAAGATTAAATATACAAATACTCAAATTATACTTAACTTTTTTTGAATAATCATAGATTGGATTTTAATAATATATTTAATACGAATAAATATAAAAAATTAAAAAATTATTATAAATATGTAATTATAATAATAGGTAATAACATCATTAAAATTAAGTTTAAAATATTTAAGCAAAATATAAATCGAATCACTACGATAATCAAAGAATCTGAATATACACTCTAATAACAAGAAATTAAGGTAGATTTTTAAATGGTCCGATGGACAGCAGATCATAACATATATATAAAAATTCTTTATTGGGGAATGGGGGGTTCTGGTAAAACAACAATCGTAGATACGCTATACAGATTAACTAAAGAGCAAAAGAAAGACATTACTCCTAAAGGAAATTTAACTAAAATTTCAATGGCTAGTGGATCAACACTTTATTTTGATAGGGGAATTTTTCAATCTACTAAACAAAATAAAGTATATTACCATGTTTATACAGTTGCAGGCCAAAGTAGATTTTCACCTTTAAGAAAAAAGATATTTAAGGGTACTGATGGAGTAATCTTTGTAGTCGACTCCCAAACACACTTTTTTGAAGATAATATTGAATCATTAAAAGAATTGAAAAATATCACCAGGGGAAAATTAATTAAAGAAATACCAATGATTACAATGCTAAATAAGCAAGATTTAAATGAGGTTATTGGAGAAGAGGACTTTAAACAGGTGCTTAAAGAAGAAAAATTATGGTTTGAACCAGACAATGAATTATATATTTGGAATCCAATAATTTATAAAACATGTGCACTATGGGATAAACATAAAGAAATTTATAGAAGTTTTAGTGAGTGTGCAAGAAGAACAGGCTTATATCAAATATATGGGGATGGAAAAGCGCCTGGAGGCGAAAATTTTAGAAAAGAGGCTCCAGATTTTTAGAAAATTATTTTTAAATTTAAAAATCTATTAATTAGATCATCAATATTGAATTTTTAATCTTTGCATCTAGTTTAAATAATAAATTATTTCAATAAACTTAAAGAATGATAGGGATTCCCTAAGGTTGTAAAAATCAATGAAATAACAAATAAAAATGACCTAATCTAATATAGGAATGAAAAATTATAGTTACATTGATGATTATATAAACCTTACTCTTTCTATATAAGTTGTTTTATCAATTTAATAATTTATATATATTTTGATGAATTTAATAACATATTCTTAATATTTGAAGTTAAAAAGAGTATTTAAATTGGGACTTTACAATAGTATAAAAGAGGATCTACCTGAACAGTTTTCGATATTTCAGATAATGGGTATTTTGGGAATAAATGCTACAGAAGTTAGGAAAGTGAGAAATTTATTGAAACAATTTAGCATTCAAGGGTATATAACAAGAATATCAAAGAATATGTATAAGAAAATAGAAAAATAAAGATTAATTTGTTAAACTCATATTGATAGTTAGCTCTGGAAATATAAAATTTATCAATTTATTAAACGCATCTAATATTCCTTGCCCCTTAACTGCAACAGTTTTATTTATTGAAACATATTTGAATCGATTTGAATCAATTATTTGTAAAAATTGATTCTCATCGAATTTCATTCTATCAACTAAATCACACTTATTTAATGAAATAATTATAGGTATATTGTAAATTTGGGCCCCAAACATAGATCTTAATTCATTCCAAGACCTTAAATTATATTTTTTATACTCTAATCGTGAATCAACCACAAAAATTAATCCATCTACACCATTTAATGTCGCGGGCCGAGTACTAGCATAAAAATCTTGACCTGTTGCAGAATAAATTAAGAATTTTAGACTCCAATCAGCACCTTTAAAATTTAGAACTCCAAAATCAAAAAATAATGTTCTGCCGACTGAACTATCTATGGATTTTAACTTTTCTCCTTTATTAAAGTACGAAAAGAGGTATTTGATAGAGGTTGTTTTTCCTGACATAGCAGGACCATAATATACTAATTTAACTTGCAATATTTTATTTTCATAATCAAAAATCATACTATATTCTAACCCCACATTGATTGCATACTATCAAGAGCGTTAACTTTTTTTCCATTCTCAATAACCATAGAGAAATCTTCACCCCATTCCTCATAAATAAATGATATCACTCTCTCTAAAGGAGCTTCTTCATAATCAATAGTCTCTAACAAGGTTTTATTACCTATTTTTGTATTAATTTCAATACTGCTTAATAAATTTAAACGAGAAAGTATAAAAAAGGCTCTCTTTGAACCAGAAAAAAATTTTTGCATTTCTGTTTTTATTATATTTTTTTTTAACTCCTTTTTCTCAGTTTCAAAATCTAATAGAGTATTCATCAAATCTTTATCTATATCATTAAATTTAGTCTTTTCATTTAATACTCTCATCATTTTTGCTATAGCTTTCTCTGTATCTTGCGAAATTTTTTGTAAGAAATTCTGTTCTAGTGTAAGATCAATATTTTTTAAGTTATTCCCTTCTAACTCAACTGAAATCTTGTCTGAATATAATTTGATAATTAAAAAACTTTCCATCTTCTTTCTAAAACTATTTCTTATTTTTGATGTTTTATCTTTTTTTTGTGGAACTTCAAATCCTATTATCCATGAATGAAATCTACTAAATTGATTTAAAGCTTTTAATGAAACGCTGCATGGACATCTAATATGAGCTCTTTCAGAATTATAGTCAATATTTTCATTTTGAATTAAATTTTCATATTCAGATACAGATATAAAATCGGTATAAAAAACAATTTCCTTTCTAAAATGTATTAATTCAGATAGTTCTATTAAGAAATTATTTATATCCTCAGAGGAATCTCCAAAAACAATTATTGGAATTCTATTTAGAAGAGAATAAAAAATCAATGATGCTTCGTGTCTTTTTAAAGTATCAAGAATCTTAAAAAAATTCATTTTCTCACCTAGATTATTTAATTACAAGTTCCCCTAATAAGGTTTTTATGTCAAATGTTCTATGATCTTGTATTTCTGAAGCTTCTTTTATAAGATTATTTATTTTTTTAGAAAACTGAGGTAGTATAAGTCTTATTAAACCTAATCTTTGTCTAGATTTTCCAATTTCGGTGCTAAATATTGATTTTCCCAAACCATAGATAAACTGATAGCTACTTTCGCAATCAAGTAATATGCTATCGGCATTCATTTTTTTTAATAACCATGCACATCTATTTGCGGTTTGAAAAAGTGAATAACTCATTGCAGAAACACTATCTAATTGATACATAGGAAATTCATGACTTTTTTGTATTTTCGATGCAATAAAACCTCCCTCAATTGTAATATAAGCATATTTTAGATCGGGGACAGCGGTATTGAAATTATTAAGAACTTTTCTTAATTCGATTGAGATTCTCTCAGAGAAACTCAATGAAAAAGGAGAAAGCTTACAATCCAAATCATCATTTTCCTTAATGTTAAAACCTTGTATTATATTTTGAATTTTTTGATCATCGAATTGAATAAGTGGAGGTTTAAATGACTCACCAGATGTAATTAGGGATGTTTTTATATTTTTTAGGCACTCTCCTGTCTGTAAAAAAATTCCTCCTAAATTTGTATCTGGTTGGGCGGTGATTGCTATAAAATACTCATGTCTATTATCTAATATTCCTTGTTCTATTATTAGATTATTTAGAGAATAGTGAATTGGACTATTTAATGGAGCTATCAGTATCTTAGCTTTTCTACCTTCAATCAAAATATATTTTAGATCATTTGGGTGCAGATGAATACCGACATTAAAAATTGCACTAGTAGCAGAACTTACATTAAATATCTCATCTTTAGAAAACCATACTCCAGAGGATTGAATTGGATTCCCATCTCTTTGTGTCAATACAGCATTTTCAACACCTTTCAACTGTTTAATCTGATCTAAGTGAATTCCAATTTTTTCTTTTAAATCCATTATTAGTCGTTTTATCTCTTTTATATTTTTGTACCAATAAGTTCTTATTTAGATTTTTAAACTACGAAAATTTATAAGAAAATACAATTAATTGGAAAAAATAACAAAATTTAAAATTCATAGTACTTTAATTATTAATTAGCATTCGCATCTTTTCCGGTGTGAGCTTGGATTACGGTACGAATCCGTTAAATGAAGAGTTGCTTCTTAGATGCGATATAAAAAATGTAGTTATAATTTTATGAATTATAACTGAAAAAAGTAAAATTAAGAACTCCATTGAAATTTAATTCCAATTTTAAGTGAATTATATTTCCTTGCGAAATATTCCAAATAATTTTAATTCCGGTTGATCCTGCCGGACCCGACTGCTATTTGGGTGAGGATAAGCCATGCGAGTTGTATGGGATACCTAAAATTCCCATGGCAAACTGCTCAGTAACACATGATCAACTTGCCCTATAGAGAAAAATAACCTCGGGAAACTGAGGATAATGTTTCATAGTTGAAAAGGCTTGGAAAAGTTTTTCAATAAAAGGGATAAGGAAAATGGTCCTTATCTGCTATAGGATAGGATCGTGTTCGATTATGGTTGTTGGTGAGGTAATGGCTCACCAAGCCGATAATCGATAGGGGCCGTGAGAGCGGATGCCCCGAGATGGGTACTGAGACAGCGACCCAGGCCTTACGAGGCGCAGCAGGCGCGAAACCTCCGCAATACACGAAAGT
>CAYUTF010000129.1:0-7309 GCA_964447495.1 uncultured archaeon | reverse complement strand
TCTTTGAGTTATATTTATTTTTGTGCCAAAGAAAACCTATCAAAACTAGACCCACACCTAATGAAGGACCTATAATAAACATATATTGAAGATATTTTGGAATGATTATTTTCACTTGAATCTCATTCGATTGTTGTTCCATTTTTATGAGGTAATAATATTCAATAAATGCCGCCTTTAAATTCACCTGAGCTTGTGTTTTTGCTCGAATTTGATAGACAAAGCTTATAGTCTCACTTGGAGCCAAACAAGCAACTTCAAAAACTAACTTTCCTTTCACTAACTCAAAATCAACGCTTGTAAAACTAATAGTATCTTGCAAACTAACGTTTTTAATACAAATTGTACCTGTATTAGTAACAGTAATGTTTACAGTTATTATATCTCCAATTTCAATTTGATTCCTATCAATTGATTTAAGAATCGTAAAGTTTATTGTTCCTAAGATTATGGATTCTGATTTTGCAATCTGGATAATTCTACTCTCGGAGCTTTTGAAATAATTTATTGAAGGATAATAAAATCCTTTCCAATCCTCTTTATAGAGCTTTAATGTAAAAATCTTTAACTGATTATAACTTATATTATTGAGAGAATGCGAGATTATATCATAAGGAATTAAATCACCAAATTGATCTCCAGTTAATATAGTTATCATTGAAATATTAAAACCTTCTAATCCTGAATTTTTTACTCCTATAGTTAAATTGAAAAATTCTCCTATGGAAGGGTTTGTAATTGAAGAATTATAATATATCTCAATCGTCTTTACAAAAGGGTATCGAGTCCTATAGTCAATTGGAGAAGAAAAAAATACTTCGTTAGGAATAGAAGTTAACTCCGTAGAATTGATATTATTGATCTTCTCAGTGTTATTATATTTAATTAAAACTGTGCCTATTTGTGCGGTATTGGGGCAATAAAAAGAAAAATTTACTTGAATTTCACTATTTGATTCTAATTCGGGTATTAAATAAGTAAGAGTATTATTATCATAAATAAAATCATTATATTGGTAAATGATTCCAGGAATAAATAATGAAACATTTACATTTTGAGCAATTTCTATTCCAATATTTCTTATTAATAATTTATAATTTAGGATATCTCCTTTCATTGAATTATAATGGTTCAAATAAGCATAAGCTACGATTGAAGCCATGTTATAAGTACTTAAGTCGATAGAATTTGACTTTCTAGTATATTGAATATTACCACTTTGCGAACTATAAATCAACCTTGATCCTAAAACCTTATATAAATTAATATCTCGATATGAAAATTGAATATCAAAATTGTTAATAGAAATATTAAAAATACTTGAATCGGAGCCTCTAACTTGCACTAATATGCTATGATTATTCCTTGTATATGGATCGAAAATCCACTCTAATGAACCTTCATTCCTTTCGAATGAATATTCTAAAGAACTATTTATTTCTGAAGTTAAGAAAGGGCTTAAATCTTGAAAGGCTTCTGTAGAATAATTAAAAACTTCAAGAATTAAATTATTCGAAGGGTCGGTCAAATTAATTAGAATCGATACTCGATCCAATGAATTATTTTTTAAATCTATATATGTTGTGTTTTTAAAAAGAAAATCTATATCAATTTCATGATATCCAACATATTTTTCCTCAGATTCAATAATCCAACTTTTATCATCATTTTCTAAAGCCATCTGTGGACTTGTATTTTCAATTGACTTCCCAGAGATGATATAAGGTAATTTAGGAAAGCTATCCCTTATTGTAAAATTATATTCATAAAAAGGAGTGAATGAATCATAATTACTGATTGAAAAATTAGAAAATATGTATGATATTTTCTCACTTGGCTCTATTTTCCAATTATCCTCATTCCAAATACTCTCTTGATTGCCAAAAGTGTTTCTAAGATCATTTGTGGAAAGACCTATAGTATTTAAGGAAGCAATTAATTGTTTATATGAGATTGTCATAATATTGATTACTTCGTCCATCTTTTCATTATAAGGTAATAAGTTTGAGATATTTAGTAAGTTTGGAAAATAATAATCCATAATTCCAATTCCAGCCGTGTCAAAATAGAAAATGCGTGGGTCTTCATCGTAATTGAAAAAGTCTTCGAGAGATGTATATTGACCTGAGTATTCCACTCTTACGATTTCCCAGATAGTATCTTTAAGGTCTTCATCTAAACCCAAAAAAATTCCTACTGGACCAACAATTAACGAAAAGGCGTCATCTAAATTTAGTGGAATTTCAGTGGGATTCCCCCATACTGTATTATTCCCTACATTTTCTGCGGTAATATTAAAAGAAAATGTATTGTAAACGCCATAAGATGCATTATGTCCAATTAATTCTTTTGTCATGAGGATAGATGGTTCATGATTGTTGATAACATACTTGATTACAAAATTATGGATAGGGTTTAGAAGCCCCGTAGGTAATCCTTCAAAACCTTGGATGCCCAATATAGGTAGAAAATTTATGTAATCGGTAGGATCATTAAGATTTACAGGTTTCACGAAATTTTTCTTAATTCCTTCATAATCTGTCCAGAATAACTCAAGGGAATAATCCTCTAATGACTCAACATCAAAAGCTACTCCCGCATAAAATAATATCGTATCAATTTGTTCTAATAAGAAATTATAGAGGTTATAAAATCTTGGAGTTACATCTGTAATCTCTGTACACATTATGTTAATATCAATATTGCTCATGAAAGCTCCAATTAATGCGATAAAAATCTTTTCACTTGGTCTTAAAGCAGAACCATGGTAATTTAGAGCGTTCCATAAATTGAATTGGTACTCATCTGGGCTCGTTTCAATAATTCCATCATCACACCCTTCATATTGTATTATTAAATTGGTATAATGTGATTGATTACTAAGTGTTAAACTCCCTAATACATCAATTAACCCTGTTATATCACCGTTTGTTTGATTAGATGGTATCAAATCTGTGAAATTACCAAATAGAGCGGGATAATCAGATAAAATATTAGTAAATTGTTCAAAAATGCTCTCTACATTAAAAGATTCTAAATATGATAAATCTAATGAGTCTAGATTAAAATTAATCTGATCAATCGAACCTATAAAATCTTTTTCTAATAGATCCAATGAATTGATAAGTAGGAATGAAGAAGAAAGATGTTTGGAATGTAAATACTCCGCAGAAGTTAATCTCTCTCTATCTAATGCTTTCCAATAGCCATCCATAGGTAAATTTCCTGTAATTTCTCTAAGAAAAACATTCCAATTAGGAGATGCTCCGATAAATGGAAAGAAATAGGGATTCGTTGAGGGAACAAGTATGAGGTCTATTTCAAACTTTCTTTTTAGAATATTGAGCGCTCTTTCTGCTCTTATTTGAACATCAGATAAAGATAATTCTTCTTCATAATATAAAAAGCCAGAAAAGCTATTGAAAGTAATGCCAAATTCAAGAGGAATGTTGTTTTCTGTAATTACCATGGGAAAAATCTCAGGAACCATTCCATTTGAAGCACTAAAATGTACGTTACATTTGAAGAATGCAGGATCCCTTGTATCAAAATGAGGTAAAATACTAGTGTCATTTGTAAAAAGTGACTGTTTAATAATCGATTTATTTCCTGCAACAAAAACATCAATATTTTCCGCATATAAATCTGATCCCGCGACATCATTTGGTTCCAATGTATCTATTTCCGAATTAACTTCTTGCATAGCTTCGAGATTATCATTTCCATATTGGAAATTGGATATTGAGATTGAACAAAGACTAAAAATTATCAATAAAACCATTATTAATCTCTTCTTTTGTATCATATTTTTGGTAAATCCTCTTACATTGTTTCTCTATAAATTTGAACAATTTTTTTCTTTCTTATTTTTCTTAACAATAATCTCATTCCAATTAACACAAATATAATAGAAATTGCAAAAATGATTATCATATTCGAGAGTGGAAATGTGGGAATATTTGGTAAATCGCTAAGTAAATTTATAGATGTTGCTAGCAATAATCCTGTTGTCCACCCTACTATGACTCCTACAGTTCCGCTACTCAGCATTATTATTAATGATTCGATTGTAAATAGATTATTAATCTCCCTCCCTTTTAATCCTAAAGTTCTTATAATTCCAATTTCCTTTTTTCTTTCGATTATTGTTGAATAAGAAGAAGAGAGCAATCCAAATAGACAAATTACAATTGTAGCATCCAAGGTCATACTAAAAAAAGTATCTAAAATTGAGAACATAGATAGCCCTCCTGAGACACTTTGCTGTAAATTATTAATTTCAAAATCATAATATCTTCTGTTAGCATCTTCAATTTGAACTTCTATACTTTGTGAAAAAGGTAAACTGGTCGATCTTAACTTTATAAATATCTTATCTAAATATGGAATCGGAGGAATGTCTAATATATCCATATATGTCTCTTTTGAGATCATTACTCCTCCCATTGCTGCTGAAGAACTAGATCTTCCAAACTTTCCTGGAAATCCTGGCATAGTAGCCGCGATTCCGATAACTATAAAATCATAAATTTGTGATTCATCTCCTCTATTGATCGTGATACTCACTAAATCATAATACTGTAAATCTAAACTTACAGATATGCCTTCAGATATAATACAGGTAAAAACTCCTTGAAAATTAAATAATTCATCAAAACTCCTTTCTAAATTCCCCTGAGTAAATTCGATGTATTCTATTTTTATAGTTGAGGGATATTTCTCATCAATTCCTATCAAACTGATTTCTTGCGTAGATAATCCTACATAATCTCCGATTTCTGCTGTAAATTCTTGACCCTCCTCAGCATAAATCTGGGTTAAATGGTAAGGACTTGCGATTACTGAAGAAACCCGCTCTATTCCTTCTACATTTAATAAATGATTCTCAAAATCTAGTGTTAAAATTCTATTTGGATCTACTGAGTATTCTATATCTATTGTAGTTGTTGTAGACCCTCCACCAAAACCTCCACCAAAACCTCCACCGAAACCGAATTGTTCAACCTCTTCTGGATCTTGCCAACCCTCAGTCTGTATGACTAAATCTGCCCCATAGTTCAAATTGGCACCGATGGATACTTGATCCGAAAGAAATTTAAAAGCACCTGAGGTAAAGATTACAAATGAAAAAGTAAACGCAAAGATCAATATAGTACTTGAGTTTCTTCTGGCATATCTAAAAATAAAGATTTTATAGACTGGTGCTAACTTTCGCGAAAAAAATGAAAAGACTTGGATAAATAACCTTAAAATTAATGGCATTAATCCTAAACCTGCTAATGTAGTTCCTATCAAGAAGATAATTAAAAGTGCTATTAAAGTTCCAGACATCAATGCTAAATCCATTGCAATTAACATGCGGGGTATCACAAAAAGAACAAATGCCGCATTTACTGTTAAAATTAATCCCACAATTATTAATTTATAATTTACAGATGCACGTTTCTGTAAATGATATAATGTATCTTCATGACGGTAAGGATGTATTGATTCAATAAGTTGCAACCTCATTACTTTTATCGCAGGCGAAATACTCACTATTAACCCTACACAAATCCCAATTAAATACGATATAATAATAGAAAACAATGTAAAGGAAAAAGTAACATTCCCTGCTAAACCAGGAATAGACTCAGCCACTAGAATTTCAGCGACGGGAATTATTATATTTTGAGTTGCAAAAAATGCTATAATAATTCCAAAGATTGTTCCGAAATTAACCAATAAGAATCCTTGAACTAAGACTATAGCAAGATTATACTTTTTTGTCGAACCAAGAGTTCGAAAAATACCAAATTCTCGGATCCTCTCTTCAACTGAAGTTTTAAGAATTCCATTTATCAATACACCTGATATTAACATCGCTATCATTGAAACAAACACAAAAATTATCGTTATTCCAACGCTCAGAAATTGCGCAAACCCTAAGACGTCTAACTTTGGTAAATCGATATAGTATTGATTGATCCCAATCAAAATTTGCACCTCACCAGCAATATCTTTCACCCGATTTTCAGAACCATCTAAATCTCTAGCATCATAAAAATTACTATTAGAATCTAACGTCAGAATTAAATCATTACATCTGCCATTAAAAGTTTCATTCCCAAAAATATCATATAAAGTTTCAATGTCAACAACAATTAAAGGACGATCTTCATAATTAATTGGCCATTTCAGTTGAAAATCAAAAATATTATCAATTGTAAAATTTTCTACGCGATAAAGGTATTCATCACCATGCCATAAGCCCATTCTTATTTCTATAGTATCATTTATCGCATAATTAATAATATCATTAAATTCATGGTATATCGCGCAATGATATAAAGGTAATTCTTTTAAATCTGATAATTCGTTCGATTTTGGTTTTACAAAACTTCCAAAACCTATATTCTTTTCTAATGTAAAATTAATTCCAGAAAGCAGAACTGACTCGCGAATGTTTGATAATGCGATCGTGTCTTTTCCTTGAGATGCATTAACATTACCCCATAATTCCATCCGAGGAATAAAATTTTCAATACCATAGACATTTTCTCTTATTGAATGAACCAGTGGATTGAATTCAAAATAATTGGATCGATTAGCGGGCTCATTATTATAATGTCTAACTGTGATAACCATATCCTGGCCTCCCGCGTCAATACTTAGATAATCGATAAATGTAACCGAAATGGAATCCGAAAGAAATAGAACTAACGCTAACAGCGCAACCGAAATCGTTACCCCGACTATAGCTATTGTCGTTCTTACTTTTTGCCGAAAGAGGTCCTTAAAAGCATACCTAAATATTAATTTTATATTAGACATGTGAAATAATTTTATAAAATTGTGATTGTTACTATTAGCTATAAATTTTTAAATCTAAAAGAGTAACAATGAATTACCCTCAATGTTGCCTTTAATGTTATTCTCTTCTATTAATTCCTTTAAAATATCATCAAAATGCTCCGGTAAATTCAATAAGATTGCGTTTGGAATAGTAGCTTTTATTTCATTAATATTGATATCTAATTGTCCTTGATTTTTATAAAGAAATTTAAAAATCATATTCTTAGCTTTCTCCTTATTTATTTCTGCCTCTTGCTTTCGATTAATTTCCATTGCCTGTGTTTCTTTTAATCCTCCAATCTTCCCTTCATGTGTTAATTTTCCATCTTTCATATGAAATACTCGGGTTGCAAATTCCGAAACTGCAGCATCATGGCTTACAGAAATGAATGTAGCTCCTCTTCTGTTTAAATCTCTTAGAAGATTTAATATCATTACTCCCGTTTTACTATCAAGATCCCCCGTGGGTTCATCT
>CAYUTF010000128.1:0-7380 GCA_964447495.1 uncultured archaeon | reverse complement strand
GGAGCAAGAGTTGCTTATTATATGATGGGAGATGTTGATGTTTACTCCGATAAGTGGAATTATTGGAGATATGCATATGACTGGCCTTTAGATAACGTTACTGAAGAATGGTTCTTTACTGCTAATGGAGGATTAAATAAGACATCAGCGGGATCTATAAATAAGAATTTCACATATATATACGATCCAAGATATCCCGTTCCTAATTTAGGAGGTCAAAATCAGCCATTTGACTTGAATGGACCAATGGATCAGAGTTCTATAGAAAATAGACCGGATGTTATAATTTTTGAGACTCCTAAGCTGACTGAGGCAGTCGAAATAGTCGGAAAGATTTTTGGTCATTTGTGTGTAGCATCAAATTGTACTGACACTGATTTTACAATTAAATTAACAGATGTGTATCCCGATAATAGATCTATGCTTATAACTGATGGCTCATTAACGGTTAGATCTCGATACAATTATACTTCAGAAGTTTTTATGTCAGGTAATCCAAAGCATGTATATGATATATTTATAGATTGTTGGTCAACAGCTTATTATTTTGCTCCAGGACATAAAATTCGCATAGCAATTTCAAGTTCTAATTATCCACGTTTTGCAGCTAATCCTAATACTGGAGCTCCACTGGCAACTAATTATCTAAATTATAACATTGCAAATAACACTTTACTGGTCGGTCCAGAGTATAATTCAAGTATAATTTTTCCTCGTCTTATAAATATGGACTCAACACATGTATCGTACTAAAAAATTTTTTTTCTTTTTTTCTTTTTTTAACATTTTTAGAAACTCATTTTCGTTTATAAAAAGAACACCGAGATTTTTTGCCTTTTTAAACTCTGGTCGTTTTGAATTAGGATTATTGGTGACAAAATACCACAAATCATTTGATATTTCTTCTCTTATGATTCCACCATTTTCTATAACTTTCTTTTTTGCTTCTTGAGTAGAAATTAAATTTAAATCTCCAGAGAAATAAAATTTAATGAGAGATAGATCAGCCATTTTCCATCCACCTGATTCTCCATATTAAGAGAATTTGTATTATAATTTAGAGAGAAATAGTATATCTAAATAGAATGGGATAAGAAAATTAATAATTTATTCAGAATTAAGAATGAAAAAAAAGCTCAACTTTATTATTTCGCTAAATAGCATACTACAAGGCCATCAATATTTTTAGTAGCCCGTATTTTAATCTTTCGAGGAGGTTTTTGAATTCCACGTGCCCATATGGCTTCATTTACCTCTTGAGAAATTACTAACGTTTCAGGCTTAAAGTGCCTTTCCATATATTCTCTCAGGTATCTTATGGCTTTTTTACTATATTTATTTCTGGGACCTCGACGAGCTTTTGCTAATGGAACTACATATATACGTTCATCGATAATTTCTTCTTCTGGTGCTTCTTCTACTTCTTCTTCAATTCCCTCTAGTTCCTCTTCAAAGATCTCACTGACTTCTTCCGCTTCGGAAACTTCCTCGATACTGAACTCATCAATTTCTTCAATGGATTCTTCTTCTTCCTCAACGAGTTCTTCTTCTAATTTATCCAGATTTACTTCTTTTGCTTTTTTTTTAGCCATTTTTTTAAAACACCTGCATAATTAATCTTTCTTTAATCTTGAATTTCTCCAATTTCTTCTCGAATAAGGACTAAATCTAACTTTACCCCCTGTCTTTCGAACAATCCAACTTGGAATGGATTGATTTTGTTTTAACTTTTTTCCTCTTCTCAATTTAGAAGGTAAATCTTTATTTCGTGCCATTTTTAATTCCTTTTTCACTTTTTTATTTTAAATTCTTTTTTTCCAGCAGAAGTTATCTGTTCTAATAATTTCTTAAAAGCTTTATCTTGTAACGGTATTGATCCTCTTAATCTTCCTGCTTGGTGAAGTTGAATCAATTGCAATTCGACTTGTTCTGCAAACTGGGGTTTTACCATTCTAATATTTTCAAGTCTTTGTCTTGCTTCTTGTGATAAAATCAATCGCATGACCTGATACTTTTTATTTTCAAATTGCTTCTGTTGCTGGTCTGCTATTTGTTGCTGAAATGCTTGTTGTTTTAACTCTTCTAATTTTTTTTTCCTAATCTTTTCAATCTCTTCTTCCTCACTCAAGATAACCGCCTTAAGTAAATTAATTTAACATTTATTAACTTATTTCCTTAATATATTATGTGCAGCTCTTTCTAAAAAACTAATTCCCTCATTAGAGAGAATTCTCCCTTTTTTTTCTAATTTCACAATTAAATTAGCACTTTCTAATTGTTGTAGGGCAACCCTGATAATTTTTCCACTGCCTTTAGCACTATGGTTTAAACCAGAACCTTTTCTATTTCTACCACCATAATGTTTTCTTAATTTATTAACGCCTATTGGCCCAAATTTTCTAATCTTTCTTAAAAGAGATGCACATCTGATATACCAAAAACTTTCTGTGTCTGCTGGTGCTAATTCTTTAAAAAAAGCGGTTTTCCAAAATTCACTACCTTCAGGTGGTTTGATCTCGGAAAATTCTCTTAATTTTTCTGCGATTGTTTCTATCAGTTTCTGTGGTTCAACGACATATATAGACATGGTAATCTTTAATTTAATAGAACTTTAATTTAATATAATACAAATAAAAAGATTGAATAAATTAAAAATTTTTTGGTATTTTTAGTATTTTGGGACTATGGATTATCAAGATAAATATAAAAAAGCTTTATTATCATCACCGCATTGTATTTTGGGTAAAAAAGGAATATCTGAGGATTTTATTGCCCATATAGCCAGTTTGCTGAAGAAATATAAAATTATTAAAATTAAAGTCTTAAAATCTGCCACTTCTCAATTTAATATTAAAATATTAGCAGATCAAATTTCAAAAGCAACGAATTCCTATATTCTTGATATACGTGGAAGAAAAGTCATTATATCTATAGTTCAACCAAAAGATAATTTCTAATTCTCTTCTTAAATTCTTTAAAAATGAATAAGTATAAATCTAGTCATAAAAAAGTAATAAAAGAAATTGCCAAAGTAAGAATTAAATATCTTTTTCAAAGAGCTGAAGATATTTTTACAGAAAATAAAGAGTTATCAAATAGATATGTAATTTTAGCGAGAAAGTATGCTCAACGAGCTAAAATTGAAATTCCATATAATTGGAAAAGGAGGATTTGCCACAAATGCAAAAAGTTCCTTTATCCTGGTTTAAATTGTAGATTTAGGATTCACTCTAAAAGCAAAACTCCTCATATTTCCATGACATGTTTTGAGTGTAATAGAACAACAAGATATATTATCAAAAAATAATAATATTAGAATTGTATAAGTGTGCCATTAATTATCTTTCTTGTAGAATGTGGTTTAGAGTTAATACCAAAACAGCTTAAGAATCATCCCGCTATTAGGAAAAATATTGTTAAAAATAACTTTTCTTCTCTCCTTTTAGATAACGCAATACATCATTCGGCTATGATTAAACTTGAAGATAAAGAAAAGAGGGGAAGACCAGATATAATTCATAATTGCTTACTCCAAGCATTAGGATCTCCCTTAAATAAGAATGGATTATTATCATTTTATATTCATACAACTCATAATAGAACTTTTAAGATCAATCCTGAAATAAAAATAACAAGGAACTATAACCGATTTAAAGGGTTAATGGCTAAGCTTCTAATTGATGGCTCTATCGATTTTGAGGGTGTTCCTTTAATATCTGAAGTCAATCAGTCCATTAAAGATTGTATAAAAAGCATCAAAAACAATAGTATTAAATTATTGACAAAAAGAGGGGAATTAATACAGCAACATCTAAGTGTTTTTAAGAAAAAATCATCTAAAAATGAGATTATCATTATTGGAGGATTTCAAAAAGGATTTTTCTCTCATGATATTTTAGAATTAAGTGATAATTTAATATCAATTTCAAAATATTCATTAGATGCATCAATAGTAGTAAATAAAATAATAAATTTCTATGAAATTATTCATAATATTATTTAACTTTAAAATAAGAGAAAGTTTTTTTTTTATTGAATATTAAACATAAATACTTCATTATGTTATTACCAAACTTGCGTTCGTAGTATAGAGGTAGAATCGTGGCCTTCCAAGCCATGGACGCGGGTTCGAATCCCGCCGGACGCATACTTTCTTACAATACTTATACACATCAAAATATCGTCATTTTTTATCTAATGATCGTGAAACGATTCTTTTACTGCTTAGTTTGATGAAAACTTCATGAATAATTATTTTTTATTTTAATACAAACACTTTATATTCATTTAGAATCCTTGAAAAACGTGATTTATTAATCCTAACGAGACGATATTTTTAAAAATTATAAAATTTAATATAGATTAAACAATGCTAGAGGATCCAAATTCCTATAAAAAAATAGTTGATTATATATTTCTATTAAGATCTAAGAAATTCTCAAAATCTGGACTTATTAAACTATTTCAAATTCCCTCTATGGATATTTCTAGATTAAAATCATTAAATGAAGAATTCTTAATTAAAATACTGCCCTCTAAAAGAAAAACAAGCTTAGATGATTTCAATAACATTTCAAAACTTAATGATTTTAATCCAAATGAGAAAGAATATTTGAAAATAGAAGAATTAGTTAAATATTGCTTGCAAGAACATATTGAAATCATAACTCCATTTGATAAAAATATTCCAAAATTGCTTCAAATATTACCACAAAGTAAACGAGATTTAGTATTCATTAAAGGGCAAATTGCAAATGAAGATTTAAAATCCTATTCTATTTGTGGATCCAGAACGCCAACGCAGGATGCATTAATAAAAACTCGTTTAATTGCAGCATTACTAGCTAAGCAGAAATTTACACTTATAAATGGTTTTGCAAAAGGTGTAGATATTGAGGCTTATAGAGGAGCTTCTGCCCAAAAAGGGAGATATATTGGTGTAATAGCTTCTGGTGTTGAAAATATTTATCCTAGCGAGAATAAGCAATATGTTCCGCAAGTAATTAAAAATGGTGCCTTGATATCTCAAAATCTAATATGGAATCGTGTAAATAGGTATGCGTTGCAAATTAGAAATCGATTTTCTGCTCAATTATCATTGGGGAGTATCTTTATAGAAGGAAATTATAAATCAGGAACGAAATGGCAATATAAGTTTGCTAAAGAAGCAAAACGTCCAACTTTTTATCTGGAGCCTAAGAATTGGGAATATGAAAATACACATGTTTTAAAGATAGTCAAAGAAGGAGGCGGAATTGAAATAAAAAATGATCTTAGTAATATTAATAATGTAATTGAAATTTTAGAAAAGGAATTTTCTAAGCGAATGGAGGACTTGAAGGATTAAATGTTTTAATTTTGAGTATGGAAGATTTGAATACAATGAAACATACTTTGGCCAAGTACCAATTATTAAAGGAAAATTTACTTTAAAGATCCAACCCTTATTTCAAGACGATTTTAAAAGACCTTTTTGGTTTTATGATTTAGCAAAAAGATTAAAATTTGAAAATGTAATATCTTTGGGAGCGTATTACCCTTGGAGTAGTTTTAAAAATGATAAACAAAGCAATTCTAATTTAAGGTATCCCGTTTTTTCAGATATAGTTTTAAATTCTAAATCAGGATTATTACATAGAACACCAAAAGAATATATAAAGAAGGCTAGAATACAAGAATTAGGATTAATTTCAAATTTCTATTCTCAGTATTTAAAAAGTATAATTGAGTTTCTAAATTATGATGAAATAATACCTGTACCTGCGAAATCCGAATATTCTTATAATTCCGTTGAAATAATTGGTGGGGAATTTAGCGAATGTTTTAATATTCCATTGATTACAGACCGAATGATTCGTGTAAATGATGATCTAAAAGAGTATTCTATAGTGCGCGAAAATGATAATTTAAGCCAAAAAAAAATATTATTGGTTGATGATATTATTACTGATAGTGAAACAAAAAACAATATAATTTCCAAATTTTATGAAAAAGGTTGCACTAATATAGATATGATAACTCTTGCTAGAACAGACCATATTATTTACGAATATAATGAATAATTATATTATGTAATTAGAGATTATCAATACTAGTTAAAATTCTATAATTCCCTCTTGATTTTCTATTGCTGCTATTATGTCCTCTTTCTTTAACTCCTTTTTACGAATTTTTAATAAGGCATGATATAACTCTAGTGTAGATAATAATCCCCAATGATGAACTTTAGATAATTCGATCACACGTTCATGGAAATATGACTCTCTTGTTGTTGGAATAATATCTCTAAAAGCATTACAAATAAAAAGTTGTTTAACCTTCTTTTTGGATTTTGTTTCTTTTACTTTTTCTTCAGCGATCCATTTGAACATTTGACTAACATCATTTTCATATGCTTGGTGTGTTATTCCCGTTATCTCAGCAATGAATTTAAACGATTGAATTTCACAAATTAAGTCGGCACTTGTTGAAGATCTTTTTATCTCTTTGAATCCAAGAAATGAAAAAATTTCTGCTATTGATTTTTCTAATGGTTTACCATATCCATACAGGAGAATTTCAAACCTCTCTAATTGTTTTACTTCCTTTTTTAATTGATTAATCTGTTTTAATTTACTCGCTTTCTGAAAAATATCATAATCTCCTAACCAATTGGGTTTCTTAAGAATAAAATGTTTGCTAAATTTAGTTAATTCTTCTGTAATTTCATCAATATTTTGTATGCACATTTCAATATACTCTTTTAAATTATCAGGATGAGGAATGAATATGAGATTTTTTTTTTTCCTTTTCATTAATAATGATATGATATTACCTATCTTATTTTCAGCAAGAATGTAAGCATTATCAGGTAAATCTTCACGTTTTATACTCCAATTCCAAGTATATGAAAACGAATTATCTAAGATCAAAGGTAATATTTTATCTTGGGTATTCCTTAAAATAATATTTTGACCTTTTGTTTCTAAAGGAGAAGGTAATTCAGACCAGATGAGATTAACATTAAAATTGGTAAATTCAATACGATTTTTCTTTGAAACAGATTCAATTTTTGATGGAAAAATAAAGATTAATTGTTCTAAATCCCAATTTAGTAAAGGATTTAAATAATTTATATTTACATTTTTTAAATCCACATTCCCTTCAAAATTAAGGAAAAAGACATCATAATCCTCAAAATTATGGAAATGAATATTTTCCCATATAGTCAAATCAATTTCATTATAACTTAAATTTTTTAAGTTTGTATAATCCACTTCGCTAACTAATAAAATATGCTTTTTTTTCATGAAGATACTTTTTTAATGTCTTTTTAAATAAATAAACTATTTTTTATTTATAATTATGACTAAAAAGTTAAACGTCTAAAATTGGAACAAA
>CAYUTF010000127.1:0-7526 GCA_964447495.1 uncultured archaeon | reverse complement strand
CTTTTACTCTATAATAATAATCTTTATATTAATAATTATTACTAATTAATAATAGCTCTTATCTAGAAATTGTGATAAAAAGTTTTCCTTATAAACTATAAGATAAGAACTTTAATGTTGATAAGATCTAATGTCTTCAAATCCAATTTAAAAAAAATAACAAAAAAGATTATTATGAAAAATAAAGAAAAGAATGTAAAGATCTTAAAAGTAGTAGAGGACACCAAAAAGGAGGTACAACTATGAAAAAGGACGAACGCAAACTCACAACAACAGATGCCGGGATCCCGGTAGCCAGCGAGGAGTTTTCTCTTACCGTGGGACCTGATGGTCCAATTTTGCTACATGACCACTACCTGATGGAGCAGATGGCCAACTTTAACCGAGAGATGATTCCAGATCGCCAGCCACATGCAAAGGGTTCCGGAGCCTTCGGATACTTTGAGGTGACCAAGGATATCAGTGCTTATACAAAGGCAGCCGTGTTCCAACCGGGCACGAAGACCGAGGTGCTGGCCCGGTTCTCCACCGTGGCCGGCGAGAGCGGCAGTCCCGATACTTGGCGAGATGTGCGCGGCTTTGCGCTGAAGTTTTACACCACAGAGGGCAATTATGACATGGTGGGAAACAACACCCCTGTTTTTTTCATACGCGATCCTATGAAGTTCCAGCACTTCATTCACTCCCAGAAGCGCCGTGCGAATAGTGGTCTGCGCGATAACGACATACAATGGGACTTTTGGACGCTTTCGCCCGAGTCGGCTCATCAAGTCACCATCTTGTTTAGCGATCGTGGAGTCCCCAGGAGCTATCGGCACATGAACGGTTACTCGAGCCACACCTATATGTGGGTCAATGCCAAAGGCGAGCGATACTGGGTGAAGTATCACTTCAAGACAAACCAGGACATTGACTTCCTCACCCAAGAAGAGGCCGACCGGATTGCCGGTGTTGATGCCGACTACCACCGCCGCGATCTGTTCGAGGCGATCAAGCGGGGGGATTACCCCAGTTGGACCCTGAAAGTCCAGATCATGCCCTTCAAAGAGGCCGAGACTTACCGATTCAACCCCTTCGACCTGACCAAGGTGTGGCCCCACGGAGACTACCCGTTGCACGAAGTGGGCCAGCTGACACTCAACCGCAATCCTAGCGATTTTCAGGCTGAGATTGAGCAGGCAGCATTCGAGCCGAACAACCTTGTCCCTGGAATCGGTCCAAGCCCTGATAGGATGTTGCTCGCCCGTCTGGTTTCTTATGGTGACGCCCATCGGGCTCGTCTGGGGGTTAACTATAAGCAGATTCCGGTCAACCGGCCCAAAGTACCAGTGCACAGCTATAGCAAGGGCGGGGCAATGCGAATTAACAATATCTCCGATCCGGTCTATGCGCCTAACTCAAAGGGTGGCCCCAAGGCTGACCCTGAGCGGTATCCCGAGGTGGCCATCTGGAGTGCCAGCGGCGAGTTCATCCGTGCCGCCTACACCAAGCGCAAGGACGACGACGATTTCGGCCAGCCCGGTACCTTAGTGCGCAAAGTTATGGATGATGCGCAGCGCGACCGGCTGGTGTCCAATGTGGTGGGGCATTTGAAAAACGGTGTGTCCGAACCCGTGCTGCAGCGTGCCTTCGAATACTGGCGCAATATCGATAAGAAAATCGGCGACCGCATCGCCAAAGGCGTGAAAAGCGAATAATCAGCTCGCGGACGCGTTCGCCGGAGCGTGATTCAAGTTGACCTACCGTGTCTGCAACCTGTGTCTACCTTAACTTTGGTTCGAACTCACAACTCCGAGCCTTAGCAGAAGTTTACGCGTGTGAGGATTCCCATGAGAAATTCGTGCATGACTTTATCGCAGTGTGGAACAAAGTTATAAACCTTGACCGTTTCGACCTCACTTAATCTCCAACGACACGATTTTTAAAACTAGGTTATATTCTTACTCAAATTTTATTTTAATATCTTTTTTTTTTTTGATGAGATTTTGTCATTTTACAACAGACATATCGATATTCTTCATTTCGATTGTTTAGGTTCAGATTTGTAACTTGTTATAGCTACTCTCGTGCCAATCAATTATAATGATAAGAGTTAAAATATGAAAAATTTTTCATAGCTGATCTATAATAAGGTTAGCTTCTTTAACCATCTCCATTTTAACCCTATTTTTCATATTATAGGGTTCTTTGTAGACAATACGCTTAATTCCTGCATTAATTAGTAATTTTAAACAACTCATACAAGGAAAAGTAGTTGTATAGAGGTTTGTATTTCCCATTATTGAAGTCCCATGAATTGCAGCTTGAATAATACAATTTATTTCGGCATGAACACCTCTACAGAGCTCAGGTTTTTCACCAACATTTAAGTTCCTCCTCATACAACTATCTGGAGTGCAATGTTTAAATCCTGAAGGAGCTCCATTATACCCTGTTGATAAAATATGCGAATCTTTTACCAACACCGCACCAACTTTTCTTCGTAAACATGTTGCTCTTAATGATACAACTTCTGCAATTTTCATAAAATAGTGATCCTTTGAGATTCGCTTTTCAATTTCCTTTTCCATAATTACCAAACGAATAAAATTATTGCAATAGAAACAAGACATCCTAAAATTGAGAAAATATAAGTTAGTAAGTGATTACCTACCTTAAAATTGAGTCTAGCAATTTTTAGATTTATGTCTAATGTAATAATATCTTCCTTTGTTTTAAGATGACCATATAATATTAAGGGTGTGAGATATCTGACATAGGTCCTCCTCCAGAACATAATAGAAAACATTACTATAATGGAAAAGAACGTCATTTCTAGTAAGTCGGCCTTTTGAATTCGAATAATTAGATAAATAAAGAATATACTGGCAAATAGAATAATTTTTACATAAAAAGGTGGATTAAGTATTGCGGAGGGTTCTGCACTAGAAAGCCAGCCAATATAGAGATTTAAATAATTAGGGAGATACAATATTGGACTTACAAGAAAAATGATTAGAGGTATTCCAAGATATATAATTAGTTTCTTCATTTCTTTCCAATCTTTCTCATAGAGAAATTTCAAAAAGAAATAGGCAGCAGCAGGCAATGTAAACCATTTAATACTCATTGTTAGACCCGAAAAGAGGTAAAACATCGTTTTATCTTCTTTTGGATAATAATAGAGCGATAACATTAAAAAGATATAAAAGAAACTGTCGGTTATATGATAACCACATGTAATTGGACTGAAGACGTTATTGAGAAATAAGAAAGGATTAACTAAAAAGACTCCCAATACGAATTTCACTTTAGATATTGCAAATTTTTTTAAAACAAAATAAAAGGATAATGCTACCAGCAACTCTAAGAGAAACGCATAAAATACAAAGAGTTCAAAGATATTGAATGATATAAATTTAAAAAATATTAATAAATACAGTGTTAAAGGTGGATATTCTAAATCTTTTATGTCCCAAATCCAATCACCAGTAAACATCGAATCGGTGGTATGAAAATTAATCATAATATCGCCCCATGATACTCCGGGATCAAGATGAATAATATAATAATAAATTAACATGAAAATCCTAATGCTAATGCCGATTATAATCAGAGTTAATCCAATAAGCTCAAAATTTTTAAGCTTCCATCTTCCATCTTGATCTTTTTCAAACATTAGTCCTTCCTTTAAAAACTTGAATTCTTAATTTAAATGGCTAATAATTTTTCATAGATTTAATTAAATTAAAATTTTGTTAAGAATAAAAATATATAATTTAAATATTCAAAAATTTAACTACTCAAGGAGTAATTTTTTAAATTTAAGTATATTAAGAGTAATTTTCCAACAAAGATGACACACCTCAGCATTATAGTCCCTGCTTATAACGAAGAAACGCGAATTAGAAAGTTTTTAACTGAATTAGTAGAATTTAGCAAAAATCGTTTAGAAGATTATGAAATAATTATCGTCAATGATGGTTCTACTGACAACACAAGACAAGTAATTCGTAATATTATATATAATGAAAAACATGCGAGATTAATCAATTATAACACTAATAAGGGAAAGGGTCATGCTATTTTGCAGGGTGTCTTAGCAGCAAAAGGTGATTTTATTTTATTTATTGATGCTGATGGATCAATTCATCCTCGAGAAATTGTACATATGCTTAATTATTATCAAAAGTATAAAATCGATGTAATAATTGGTTCAAGAAAATCATCATCATCATATATCACGATGCATCAACCTTTGCAAAGAAGGATTTTAAGTAAAATCTTCAATCTATATTCTAATTTGCTATTTAGAGTGAGAATTAATGATTTATTATGTGGTTTTAAGGGTTTTTCCAAAGAAGTAGCGAAGAATATTTTTAAAAATTTAAGAGCTTTTAGATGGGAGTTTGATGTTGAGATTTTATATAAAGCAAGAAAAGAAAAGTATAAAATATTCGAATTACCAATTGAATGGAAGCATGAGGAGGGTTCTAAAATTAAAACTCTTGATCCGATTTTTATTTTTCTTAACCTTTTGATTTTACGACTACGTTATCTCTAAAATGGTTTAATTTTGATTCTTTCTTTTATTGTTCTGGAGAATTATTGTTGATTTTATCCAAATCTATATTTTTAAACTTAAAATTTATAGATATCGTCGAAATTGCACCGTATACAAAAACATATACAATACGTAGTATATGATCTAAAATAAAAATCGCAAATATAGCGATTTCATCGCTGGTAGGATAAAAGAGCTTAATTACAAACGTACCAACGATCTCTGACACACCCCATCCTCCAGGAGTAAGGGGAATTGTTTTTGTAAAAAAAGTGACTATTTGGGAAAGAATAATAACGAAAATGTCAATATGATAGCCGGCAAGATAAAAAATAATGACTAATGTCAGTGATTCAAAAAGCCAAGTTGGTATATTATATAGTAATACCCAAAAAATTCTTCTTTTATCCTTTCTGAAGTCATTTAATCCTTCAACAAACCGATATATAAATTTTTTTAAATAATTCTGAAGGCGAGATGATATCTTTCCAATGATATTTAAAATCCAATCTGTTTTGAAGAGAAGAAGGAGTAAGCCTATGAATCCTGCTAGTAATAATAAAGCACCTGCAATTATAAATAAATTTAATGCCGGAGGATATGACACATTGCTCATAATTATGTATAATAGAGCAATACAAGTGATGGAAAATAAAATTATTAAATCTATAAACCTATCAATAAGGACAGCACAAAGGCATTTACTCAATCGAAAGTTTGTTTCTTTTTGATGTATATATTCCATTTTTGCGATATCGCCTAATTTTGCTGGAGTTAATTCATTTATTGCCCAACCTGTACCAATCGCACCATATATCGTCCAATAACTAGGTTTCAAGTTCATCGCATTGAATACTATTTTCAATTTTAATGCTCTAAAGATAAAAGCACAGGTATATACTAGTGAAAATAAAACAATACCAAATATCGAAATTCGTTCTAAGTTAGCTAAAATATTTTGAAAATCCACATACATAACCATTAAAATAATAATTAAGATGGTAACACATCCGATTATAATGCGCTTTATTTTAGCTTTCATTAGAAGAAAAATTAAAGATCCTAAATAAATATAGAGTAATTTTTTTTAAGATTCAATGTGTTAAGGAAGACGGTTAATAAGACATTATGATATTATCCAAAAATAATTGATATAATGATAATATATGTATTCATTTGATATTATCAATTAATATATTGGGACTCTATGTCTTTTTAAATATAATTAATTCTATATAAGGATTACCTTGAGATTGACTGAAATAATTCAAATTACTAAGTCTGAGACGCTGTCTGAACTATGTCATCTAGCGAAGAATCTCTATAATTTAGCTAATTGGTATATTAGACACGATTTCTTCAATCTCAATCATCTTTTATCTTACTATGACTTAGATTTTATTTTAAAAGATACATCAGCTTATAGAAATTTACCTTCTCAATCATCTCAACAGATATTAAAATACGTGTATAGAAATTGGAAATCCTATTTTAAAGCTTTAAAACAATATAGATACGATGTTAAGAAATTTAAGAGAAAACCCAAAATTCCACGATATAAAAAGAAAAAGGGAGAATCTGTTATAATTTTTACCAATCAGCAATGTAAAATTAAGAAGGGGTATTTACATTTCCCTAAAAGAGTTAATCTTGAACCTATTAGAACTCGAATTAAAGAAAAATTAAAGGAAGTAAGGATAGTCCCTTTAGGCATAAAATATAAAATAGAAATCGTACATGAAAAAGAAGAGAAGGATTTAGGAATAGATAAAGAACATATATTAAGCATTGATTTAGGATTAAATAATCTCATAACTGCGGTAAATAATAATGGATGCAGATCGTTTATTATTAAAGGTGGGATAATAAAATCTATAAATCAATATTATAACAAGCAATTAGCGTATTATAGAAGTATTGAAAATAAAAAAGGTAATTTCACAGATACAAGACGAATTCAAAAACTTCATTTAACTCGAAACAATAAAATTACCACCTTATTTCATCGAATCTCTAAGACTATAATTGAATATTGCACTTTGAATAACATTGGAACAATTGTTATAGGGTATAATCATGGGTGGAAACAGAAAATAAATATTGGAAAAAAAAATAATCAGAAATTTGTGCAAATCCCTTTCCTGAAATTAGTACAGCAATTCAATATAAAGCTCAATTGAAAGGAATTGATGTCTTCACTGTCAATGAAAATCATACGTCTAAATGCTCTTTCTTAGATAATGAACCA
Source organism: uncultured archaeon (assembly GCA_964447495.1). GTDB lineage: Archaea > Asgardarchaeota > Lokiarchaeia > Sigyniarchaeales > SOKP01 > SOKP01. Next base: position 735 of record CAYUTF010000127.1, on the reverse strand, counting down.
ATTGGAAAACACGAAAAATATGCAGGAAAAAGAATTTCTAGAGGTCTATTTAAAACGTCCAAAGGTATTTTACTCAATGCGGATGTAAATGGAGCATATAATATCATGAAAAAAGCATTCCCAAATGCTATTTCGGTGGATGGGATAGAGGCATTCGGACTAATGCCACAAATAATACAACAAAACATTGTTGATACTATTATTTAAACTAAAATGAGTATATTTTTACTCGATTTAATAGTCTAGTGAGACTAATTAGTTAAGAATGATATATTATATTAAAGAATTAAAACTTGTTTTTTATGAAAAAAGTCGAATTACTTGCGCCCGCAAAAAATTTAAAAGCAATTAAAGCCGCTGCGAAATATGTTGATTCGGTATACTTCGGAATTGAAAATTTTAATATGAGAATGCGTTCTGAAAATATAGCTTTAGAGGATTTGAATAAAGTAATAACTTATTGTCATAATAATAACTTAAAAGCTTATCTAGCAACTAATATATTAGTCTATGATTCAGAATTAGATATTCTCAGGAATATTCTTAAGACGGGTAAAGAAGAAGGAATAGATGCCGTGATCGTCCATGATTTAGCAGCGATAACGATTGCAAAGGAATTAGGAGTACCTTTTCATATCTCTACACAATGCAATGTTTCTAACTCTCTTTCTGCTAGATTTTATGAACAATTAGGGGCAGAACGTATAATTTTAGCGAGAGAATTATCATTAGAAA
>CAYUTF010000126.1:0-7850 GCA_964447495.1 uncultured archaeon | reverse complement strand
TGCCGAAATACATAACATTTGGAGTTCTCGGAATGCTCTTTGGTGATTATGGCTTCCTTAGCCGTATACATGCAGCACACGCTGGAGCAATAGGGAACGCCTTCGCGTAAATCTCTGGAGCCCGCACACTGGATAAAGGCAATATTTTCGGGTTCTTTATGATCACTTAACCTTACCACATGCCCACCAAATGGCCCTGACGCACAGAGAATGCGCTCGTATTCCAAGGCACTGACCACATTTTCATATTTATACCCCCAACGTGAAGATAATCTTTCAGCAGGCATATCAAACCCTGTCGCAACTACAATTGCTCCAACCTTCAATTTAATTTCTTTAGGTTTTTGTTCATAATCAATCGCCTTAGCCGTACAGACTTTTTCACATACACCACATACTCCTTTCGTTAATTTTAAGCATAATTCAGGGTCAATCAGATATACTGGTGGAACAGCTTGCGGAAACGGGATATATACAGACTTTCTTTTACCTAAACTCATATCAAAGAGATTAGGGACTTCAATTTTAGGACACTTACTTGCACAATCTCCACATCCTTTACATTTTGTCTCATCAATATACCGTGGTTTTTTTAAAACTGTTACTTGAAAATCTCCGGGTGCTCCAGATACTTCTTGAACCTCATGATATGTCATAAGCTCAATATTGGGATTCCGAAACACCTCCACCATTTTTGGTGCGAGAATGCATAAGCTGCAATCATTTGTAGGAAAGGTTTTATCGAGCTGAGCCATTCTTCCCCCAATTGAGGGGCTTTTTTCCACCAAATAGACCTTAAAACCTAAATCCGTTAAATCTAGAGCGGTTTGTATCCCTGCTATTCCTCCACCGATAACTAAAACAGCTCCCTCCATTAGTTCTTAACCTCTATTTGTTTTTTTGGATCATTTATTTGAATTAAATCGACTAAAAATTCAGAGAAATCTTTAATTTGTATTGAAGCAAGTTCTTCATAATCTTTTTGCAGACAAGAAAAATGGATTATGCACTTTGGGCATGAAGTCACTAATGTATTTCCCGCTTCCTTTGCTTCCATTAAACGTGTATATCGAAGTGCCTTAGATCTAACATTGCAATTCATCCAAGAACTTACACCACAGCATAAAGCGTTTTCCTTATTATGCTTCATTTCATTAAAGTGATAGCCTAAATCTCCTAAATGAGTAAAAATTTCTCTAACTTGGTCAATAATTTTACTATCTTTTGGTAAAAAGCGACTTAAGCGACATGGATCATGATATGTAAATTCAATATTTGCTTGTTTATCATCAGGATTCTTAAATTTAATTTTTCCCTCTTTCCAGTTATCGTACACGTACTCAATGAGATGCTTTACTTTAAATTTTGTGTCAAAATCTTCGAATAGTCTTGGATATTCAACCTTCAATGTACGATATCCTTCAGCACATGAAGTAATGATGGTTGATACTCCCGCTTCTTCAAATAATTGCATATTCTTCCTTGCTAATTTGATAAATGCCTCAAAATTTCCCGTACCCCAGTAGAGATCATGGCCACAACAAACCTCGTCTTTTCTGACGACGATTGGAGTCCTTTCAGTGCTACATAAAATTTGAAGCGTACTCTTGGCAATAGAACTAGTCTGCTGAAATTCAAATTGAAAGTAAGGTAAGCAACCTACAAAATACATAAATTCCCCCTTATCTGAAACCTTGCATTCTTTAGGTATCCAATCTAAATTTCTATTTGGTTGGATGTAGGATTCACTTAAAATTTCTGAAATTATTGTATATACTCCTTTATGTGCAACATAATCTTCAGCATTCTGGTTATAATTCTGCCTCATTTTATACTTGGCATTTCGAACAATATCAGCAAAATTAACATCCTCGGGACAATTCTGAAGACAAGTATTACAAGTTAAACAATCCCATAACACTCCACTTTGTATTACTTTCTCTTCAAAACCCTCTATAATTTGTTGAATAATCACACTAGGAACAAAGGATTGAACCTTACTTAATTGGCACACCCCACTACAACGAACACATTGATAACATCTGCTTAAAAGCTTTCTCAAATCTGGTTCATAAATCTTATCCAAGTATATATTGTTATCAATAATTTTTTTTTCAGATTTTTGCTTCCCTTTAATATCTGTTATAACCTTCACTCAGCCTTTTGTTCTTTAGCATTTATTTAAAAAATTGCACTTTGAGTATGAAAAATTAGGAAATAATTTATTTTTTCGGATTAGCTAATATAATCACATTATTAAAATGAATAATTATGAAAATTTAAAACTAAAAAAAAGGAAGATAAGGATATTATTTATTTCTTCTGACTATGAAAACTCCTAAGGCTAAAATACCTCCAATGGCGCTCCAGATTATAGCAAGCAACATCCAAACGAATGTATTGCCGGGGAACAATGGATAAAACATCCAAAGTATGACCAAAATAACTGCCCAAATAATCCCAATTAATTTTTCATTTTTTTTACTCTCACTCATGAAAAATATTGTACCTACGACTCCACCAATTGCACTCCATATAATAGCTAACCACATCCAAAAAAGTATATCACCGGGAAAAAACGGGAAGCAAACCCATAAAAATATTAAAATGATTATCCAAGCAATTTCTAATATTTTTTTTATACCAGCCACTTTTAATCACTTTTTTTTTAAAATTGAATTTCAAAATGTATAATATAGATTTCCTTTTTTTATATATAAATTCTAATATACTATTGAAATAAATTTCAATCAGAAAAAATAAATGCATTCCAATTTTTTCTAATACATTAGATTTAATGATATCGTGAATGCAATATCAATTAATTTATGGTGATAGATAGAAAGGTGGATTAAATGTCTGATGCTCAGACCAATGTTAGAATTGGCGTTTATGTTTGCAGGTGAGGAGTTAATATTGGTGCGACTGTTAATTGCGATGCGGTAAAAGACGCTGTTGAACACCTTCCAAACGTAATTGTAACTCGAACAAATGATTTCACATGTAGTGATTCTGGTCAAAATATCATTAAAAATGATATAATCGAATTAGATTTAAACAGAGTTGTCGTTGCGGCATGTACTCCTAAAATTCACGAACCTACCTATCGTGCTGTCTTAGTAGAGGCGGGGATAAGTCCCTATTACTTTCAAATGGTTAATTTACGAGAACATTGCTCTTTTGTTCATGCGGGTGATAAAGAAGCTGCAACGAAAAAAGCAATACGATTAGTCCAAGGTGGTATCAATCGAGCCCGTGAATTAGAAAATATCCCTCGAAAGCAAATTCCTGTTGTGCGTACTGCCCTCGTGGTTGGGGCAGGAATCGCAGGAATGAATGCGGCTTTAGATCTGGCAAATCAAGGAATAAGTGTCTATCTAGTTGAAAAAGAGCCTACCATTGGAGGTAAGATGGCACAATTGGACAGAATATATCCCACTGATGATTGTGGAATCTGAGTCCTTGCTCCAATAATGGTAAACACTTCAAAGCATCCTAATATTACATTGTATACTTACAGTGAGGTAGTGGAGTTTGGTGGTATACCTGGCAATTATAAAGTAAAAATTAAAAAAAATCCAAGGTTCATCGATGAAAAAAAATGTACTGGATGCGGACTCTGTACAACAAAATGTCCTATTAAAATCCCCAATGATTTTGATCGAGGTATAGGAGAAAGAGGCGCAGTTTACATTCCGTTTCCTCAAGCTGTTCCCAAATATGCGGTAATTGATAAATCCATTTGTATTGAATGTAAAAATTGTGAGCGAATCTGTCCTGCTGAAGCGGTAAATTTTGACCAAGAAGTAGAATATATCGATATTACAGTGGGAGCTGTCATCGTCGCTACTGGCTATGATGAATATCCGATTATAGAGTCTAATGAGTATGATTATGGATTAAATCCTGATGTGATAACACAAATAGAATTGGAACGGATGTTAAGCCCAATTGGGCCAACAGAAGGGCATGTGTACAAAATTTCCGACGGAACAATCCCAAAAACGGTGGTGATGATTCAATGTGTCGGTTCAAGATCCGTAAAAGCACTTCCCTACTGTTCTGCTACTTGTTGTAATGTAGCTCTTAAAAATGCTCAATTATTAAAACAAGAATATCCAGGAATTGATGTTATAATATTTTATATTGATATTAGGACAACTGATAAAGGTAATGAAGAATATTACAGAAAGATACGTGAATCTGGTGTTAGAATGATTAGAGGGCAAGTTGGGGAAATAATGCTAGATTCCAAGAATAATCAACTAATTATCCGAGCATTCTCATCGTTAACAGGTGAGATTGTTAAAATTAAAGCAGATTTAATCGTATTATCAACAGGTATGATCCCATCAAAAGGAACTGGAGAATTAGTTGACGTGATGGGGCTTTCAATAGGCCCAAGTGGATTTTTAACAGAAATTCATGGATGCCTAAGTCCCCAAGAAACTAAAAATATGGGAATTTATATTTGTGGATGTGCTACAGGGCCTAAGAATATACCCTATTCCGTATCTACGGCTTTAGCTGCTGCAAGTAAAGCTGCTACCTTGCTTTCTCATGACATTATTAATCAAGAGTTAATTATCGCGGAAGTTGATGAGGAACTCTGTATGGGATGTCATAGATGTGAAAAGCTCTGTGAATATGAAGCGATAAAAGTGGATGAAAATGAAATTGCGAAAGTTGACGAACTAAAATGTAAAGGATGTGGAGTATGCGTAACCTCATGTCCGGCCAAAGCAATAGATATTAAATATTATCGAGAAAAGCAATTTAAAGAAGAAATCAAAGGAATTGGAGCATTTCAAGCCCAATCAAGAAAAAAAGTAGGTAAAGTTGAAAATAATTAAGCAATATATCGTGATAAATAATGTCTGATGGAAAAGATGCAAGAAATATAATTGCTTTTGGTTGTGATAAATGAGGATATTCCGTCGCAGATTTAACAGGCACTACTAGAAAATCTTACTCTACAAATTTTCATTTGATTAGAGTCAGGTGTACAGGAAGAATTGGTATCCATTTGATTATGGAAAGTTTTCTAAATGGTGCTGATGGCGTCGCTATTATTTCTTGAAAAGAAAATGAATGTGAATTCGGGAAGGGAAATATGAATACATACAGTCATGTTAAATTTCTGAAAAAACTATTTACTCATCTTGGCATCTCTGAAAATAGAATTCAACAATATTTTTGTTCCGCAGCTGAAGTCGAGAAATTCGTTAGTTCAGTAGAAGATATTACAAAAAAAATTGCAGCATTACCTCCTCTACCAAAAAATATCATTTCCGAGTAGGATGATCCTTTCAAAAAAATAATAGTTGGAAGAAAACAAACTCAATGTATGAGTTATCGGAAATAAAAATATAATTAGTAAGCAAAATGAAAGTTTAAAAAAGTAAGTATCTTTAAAATGAGTCTAGAAGGTAAAATTACCTGGGATATGTTAAAAAATATTACAGATACCTTAGATTCATATAGAATCCGAGTATTAATAGATGCCAAGGAAGATATTTTAAATTCCGGAATCTATAACGAACAACAATATTATAATATCCTTTTTAAAATGTTTGAAGATGAACGATTAAAGTTTGTATTGTTAGATTATCTAAATCCGAAGAAAACTAGCAATTTGAAAACTTTAAAGGAATTCTCCAAATATTATTCTTTGGATTTGAAAAAAACTCTCAGTCTTTTAGAATTATTAGATAAAGAGAAACTTCTGAAAACAGAAATAATTTTTGAAACTAATAAAAATGTTGAGGATGATTCTGAGGAATCTATTTTCAAGGATATCTCAATTCAATCGCTAAAAACAGATCCTTCGAAAATTAAACCTATTTATGAACCAGTAACAGTAATTTTTGATTCAAAAAATTGTTCTGGATGTGGTTTATGTGTAGGAATATGTCCTGTAAATTGTATCCAACTAAACAATGGGAACGGTACGATTGATGATGAAAAATGTATCCGATGTGGTTTGTGTTATTACTTCTGCCCTCGATCTTACCTCCCTATGAATTTACTCAACATGGTACAAGAAAACGCTTCTGAGATAAAACCATATTCTAAAGTGGGATTCTTTATTGGAGCATATTCCGCAAGAACTAAAATTAAAGAAATATCTGAAAAGTGCCAAGATGGTGGGATATCAAGTACTTGTCTCTATTATCTTTTTGATAGTTCAAAAATTGACTATGCTTTAGGAGCGAAAATGAGTGAAAACTTATGGCGACCTGAACCACTATTATTAAAAAATAAAGAGGATATTTTATTAACTACGGGCACTAAATACGTGAATAACCCCAATTTAAGCTTGTTAAATAAAGTAAATGGAGACTCTCATAAATTAGCTGTCGTAGGTGTACCATGTATGATGCAGGCTCTCTTAAAATCAAAGATTTACGATTTAAATATTCCCTCACAAAACAACGTTATATATCGCATAGGCATTTTTTGTATGGAGTCATTCTCTTATGAATCTTTTTTGAAAATTTGCGAAATGCTTAATGTTAATGTAAATGATGTGAAAAAAACAGATATTAACAAGGGTAAGTTTTTTGTCTACACTAACAAGGGAGATGAGTTAAATATACCTATTAAAGACATAACCCATTTAGCAAGGGAAGATTGCGAAGTATGTTATGATCTCACCTCTGAATCTGCAGATATTTCTATTGGGTCTATTGGTTCCCCTTCGGGATGGAATACTGTACTAGTTAGAACTCAAAAGGGCAAAGAACTATATGATGCACTAATTAAAAATGATTTAATCGAATCGAAGAGTCTAGATGCTGTAAAACCTGGTTTACCCCTATTAGAAAAAATCGCCGATTCTAAAAAAAAGAAATGTAGCACTCATATCGCTAAAAAAGAGAGCGAACAGATAAGAACCCCCTCTTATTAGAACTTAAATCCCTTTAAAATCGTATAATTTGTTTCTCATTCTTTTCTAAACCAAAAAGTTAATATTAAATTTTATATTAAAATGCATATCATAAATTATCTATTTGAATGTGAAAATGAGTTCTTTATCTGCGATTCGACCTAAGAATTTCCGAGAAAAAGTTTTTTTCCGCAATCTTAGATCTCAAGTTGATGGAAATGCCAAAGTAGAGCATGGATTAACTCAGATTAGGGGAGTTGGCAGAAGATTCGCCCAAGCAGTGATCAAGGTGGCTGAGATTGACCCAGATTCGAGAATTGGAGCCATATCAGAAAAAGACATCGCTAAAATTGAAGAAGTCATCTTAAACCCTATCGAAAATGGAATTCCTGAATGGATGGTAAATCGTAAAAAAGATTTAAGAACCGGAGACAATCTACACCTCATTGGAAATACACTTGAAATTACAGTAAAGAGAGATATCGATCGAATGAAACGTATTAAAAGCTATAAAGGTATCAGACATCATCTTCGATTAAAAGTAAGAGGTCAAAGAACTAAAAGCACAGGAAGACATGGTCTGGTCGTCGGAGTAGTACGTAAAAAATTGCTAAAATCAAGTCAAAGTTAAGGTGATTAAAATCGGAGACCCGCGTCGCTTAAAAAAGAAATTTAAAAAACCAAAACACCCTTTCGAAAAAGAAAGGCAAAGGGAAGAACTCGAATTCATCGGGAAATATGGACTTCGAAACAAACGAGAATTCTGGAAATCTAGAACAATTCTGGGAAACTGGAGAAATATCGCACGCCAATCAAGAAAACTCACAAAAGAAAAAGCATTAGAGGTTCAGCAAGAATTATTACGAAAATTAGACCGAGTCGGGATTCTTGGCTCTGAAGCTGAATTCGATGATATCCTGCTCTTATCTGTTGAAGACCTCCTGAAAAGACGACTACAAAC
>CAYUTF010000125.1:5898-7917 GCA_964447495.1 uncultured archaeon | reverse complement strand
GCAAATTTTCCTATCTTTTTATTAAGCTACAGGTGCATAAATTTCAAATGTAAAACAATAGTTCAATATGTTAGATTAAAAACTGATTCTAAAATGGAATTAAAGGATCTGAGTATTATAACTATTCCAGGTGAATTATTTTTCGCCATTGGAAAATCCTTATTAAATGCATCCCCATCGGGGTTTGCTAATACACTTTTATTTCAAAATACTCAAGATTGGATTGCTTACCTTTTTACTCTAAAGGAATATATAGAAGAGGGTGGCTATGAAGTAACCCCCAGCTTCAGTCCTTTATGTGGATACTTCATTGAGAAAGAAATATTGAAACTGATGAGCAAAAATGAATAGATAAAATTAGATAAAAAACAGAATATTTTATTCAATTACATTTTTTGATTGTTTCCAACCTTGTTTGTTTAAAAGATAGAATTTTTCAAGATATTCTTTTTCAGATAAAAGAGTCTCCTTCTTCTCAAGTTCTTTTACTTTATCGATAGAAGTTTTTTCTATTGTTTTATTTTTAGAAATAAATTCCTGACTCTTTTCTATCGTTGATTTTAGATTAAAGTTTTTTATATAATTTGTATATTTCTTCCAAAACCATTCTGAATTAATGTCTAAATAAGGGCCAGGCTCTAAGATAATTTGATCTCCAATAGGAAAGATGTAAGGTTTAAAAATACTTACACATGGCAAGGCAGTTCCAGTAAACCAGTGGATTGATTTTAATTCTCTATCTTTTAATACTGAAACTTGAGAACCGGTAGATTGATAATAACCATGCATACATAGCCCAACATCATGTTCTCTTAAAAATTCCATCATTGATTGTTCTGTTATATCTCCCTTATATTCAGATAACATTTTTAGTGAACAACCATCTCGAGTATAAGGAGAAAAATGTTCGGGAATCTGAGGATCTGAAAAAATTCTAGCAAAATCAAATTCATTATCATCTTTACAATATCCTTGCTCTATCGCATGTTGGATGATTCCTCTTCGTCTTGAATCTCCTTTTCCTCTGATAGATAAATTATTCGATATAGATCTAACATCTTTTACGTTTTCCACTATCCACCATTTATCCGCAGTTTCTAATACATATGCTTCTTTCGAATCTGCTAGAAGATATGAATTATCATACAACCATTCAGGAGGAGTATAAGAACAACTTCCTCCTTGACCATATGTTTCTATTAAAGAAGTAATGATGTTCAAGGCTTCTTTTGCTGTTTTAGCTCTTTCAAGTCCTAACCTTAATAAATCCATCCCTAAGAGTCCAGAATTTTTAAGAGGTTCCTTAGTATATACCGCTTCATTACCTATTACCACATCATGTTCATTGCATCCCATTTCACATCCAAACATCCAAAAAGGTTGGCTCATTATGACGGCATATGTCTCAGGAACTTGAGGAATAGTGATATACGTACATTTCACTGCTTCTTCTTTAGAGTGACTCAGAGATGGAGAATATGTAATTAATTGGGCTTCATATGAAGGTCTATCACTATTTTTTCCAAAAATAACATTTCCTTCCTTTGTTGAATTACCTAAAGCTACAAGAGTATCGCACATGTTCTTCATATGGATTTATTTTCAGTAGGATAGATTATTTATTCATCATTTATTAACTTTTTATTACATTGGTATAAGAACAGACTAAATAAAATAAGAAACTCATGACTACCGTTCCAATATACGAAACAAGAATTATATTAATTAACTTTTAATAAATATAATTTATTATCAATGTGAACAATTAATATTAAAAAAGTTTATTATATCAAACATTTTGATGGAAACCCAGAAGAAGGTATGGATTTTTTCTTTTGAATACGCGGGCATAGCCAAATTTGGTGGTCTTGGAGAAGTACCTGCCAATCAAGTTAAATATTTAGTTGAAAGGTTCGATGTTTCGGTTATTATGCCATCACACGGTCAAATTGATAGGTTAAAAGCATTATACCCATGGAAGAAGTATCCGTTCAATTGTGTTGGTCAAATAAACACTCA
>CAYUTF010000125.1:0-5798 GCA_964447495.1 uncultured archaeon | reverse complement strand
CAATCATATCTCATTTCAGATATTATCCCTAACTGTGGAAAGGATTTGATAGAGTTTAAAGCAGATTTCATTTGGGACGGATGCGATTGGGATTATTTTGAAATTTATGATGCTGTAATAAATACACATGGTGAAGAGTTGCGACACATATTAAATATTTCACAAGAGACTTCAATTAACAAACAGTATTTAAAAAGATACTTATTAGAATACAAAATTGGGCATTTAAGTCAAAGTCCGTTAATTCAATCACAAAAAGTACTTAATACTATAAATGAGATCTCGAATGGAAATCCTTTCGTTAAAAATGGCACAATTTTGCCATTCTCTTCTTATGGTCCCTTATTAGTCACAACTGGAAGAATTTCTCCCCAAAAAGGATTTGAAACCATATTTGAAGCAATTCCAGAAATAATCAAAAAAATACCCAATATGAAATTTTTGTTTTTAATTTTACCTACTGATTATAGCTTGAATGAAATAAAACAATATGCAAATTATGTAAAACAATACCCTGATAATTTGAGAATCATATTTGGAGTAGCTTCCGATATTTTTTACCTTGCTCATTTAGCTGCTGATGCTTATTGTGCGCTCTCTAGATGGGAACCATTTGGAATCATGGCTTTAGAAGCAATGGCTTCAAAATTACCTATAGTGGCTACTAAAGTGGGCGGATTACAAGAAACTATAATAGATATTAGACAATATCCCAAAATAGGCACAGGAGTATTAATTGACAAAGATAATTCAATACAATTTGCTGAAGCGCTAATATCATTAATTAAATCAGCTGAAGTTGCTGAAAAAACAGAAAATGGAATTGTAAAAAAAGGAGATGTAACAATGTTAAATTTAATTAATCAAATTCCTGATGCTGTAATAAAATCAAATGTACTATTAGACTACAATTTCTATAATACTATCAAAGAAAATTGCTATAGGCGAGTTAAAGAGAACTTTACATGGAAAATGGTCACTAAAAAATTGATAGAGTTATATTTTACATTATTAAATAAATATTCTTAATTTTAGGTTAGTCAATTCCAATTATTTCTGCCAAAATGCAGAAAGACTTTGAGCAATTGCTCCTTTTTTGTCTTGTATAATTTCTATTTCATTTCTAACCCATTCTGATATCCATTTATATTTTTGTTTGAAGCGGGCATCTAAAAAAACTATGCATCCTTGATCTTTTATTTTTCTAATGGGTCTTCCAGAAGCTTGATTGGCTCTCTGAATCGCAGGATAAAGATAGGCAAAATTCCATCCTTGCTTATTAAACACATTATCATAGTAGGTTATTTTAGCATCCACTCTTGGTGAAGGTAAATGATAAGGAAATCCTGCTATTACAACTGAATTCATTAATTCTCCGGGATAATCTTCTCCCTCTGAATTTCTTCCACCACAAACTCCGAGCAATACTGCTCCATTATAAGGTTTTTTAGCACGCGATTTGAAATCTTCAACTAATAAAGCATTTTCTGAAGCAGATAGTCCAGGCTCTTCGATAAATAGTTCTTTATTACATTTTCTGACAATTGGTTCAATCCCATGTTCTAAAAGGGCATTTAGTATTTTATAAGAGGCACAAAACATTCCAATATTAGCAGGGGTATATTCAACAACTTCTTCAATTTTAGAAAGCATTTTTTTATACATTGATGGATTGCGATTAGCTCGACGTGTATCAACACCTTCTGTAATCAGTGCTTTAATATGTTCTTTTTTAAAAGGTGATTTGGCAATTATGCCCTTAAAGGATTTAGCAGCATTTTTAATTCCTATTAAACTATTATAAACATAAGGATTTGCTGTGCCTGAGAGATTAGTACAAGTATAACAGCTATTTAAAACAGGAATTACTATTTCTCGAGGATCTAAAGCAATTATATCAAGGGAAATTGTATTTTTTCCTTTCTTTTCACTTAAATTATAGGAAAAGAAGTAATTTTCAAGGGTACAGCTTTTTATCCACTTTAACCAAAATTCTGCTAATGACCCCACATAATCTCTAGCGATTTCTCCATTAGCTACTTTTTCTTCATGTAAAGAAGTCCCAAATTCTTGCAAATCAATTATAAAATTCTTGAATTCAACTAAATCAGCCTTGCCTAATTTAGTGAATATCTTAGTAATAAATTCTACAGGCTTAATTGCTTTTTCCCTTTCATTTAAAGAGTCTTTAACTTTTTCCAAATGACTCATGAGCATTCTTACGAAACTTTGCATTTCTATAGATGACCTATACATTTCCAAGTCTCTTAAGCACAACCTTAATAAATATGGAGTAATTCTATCAGAATTTAACTCCGTTGCAACATCGATAAGATTATGACACTCATCAATTACTATGATACAATTCTCTAAATCTTTACCGATGAAATTCATAAAGTTTTCTCGAATATCTGGGTTAAATATCCACTGATAATTGCAAATAATAACTTTCATCTCTTCTAGTAGATATTTACTCAAAAAATAGGGACATAAGTTTCTTTCTGAGCATAGATTCAAAAGATCTTCGGCATCGATGGGTTTATTTAGTATTTCTGGGGCTAATGAGGTGAGTTTATCATATTGATCCTTTTGCTTCAGTAAATTGATAAAATAACTGCAATTGTTGTTTTTTCTTAAATCACTACATACCGCCATAGATTCTTTTGGATCAAGTTTAAGGGACAGTAGAGTTTTATTTAAGCACATTTCATTTCTACCCCTTATCGATAATCCGTTTAATCTAATAGTTTCTTTCTTTTTTTCTATAAAACGAGAGATTTTTCTTAATTCCTTAATAATTCTGGTATTTTGCGAATGTGTTCGACACATATAGAGTATTTTTAAATCTTTTTTATAAGCTAAAGGTAATAATGCTGATAATGCGATTACAGTCTTTCCCGTACCATTTGGAGCGACCAACAATGTGATCTTTCTCTCTTCTGAAGCTACCTCCATTTGTTTAATAATTTCTTCTTGTTCTTCTCTAAATTGATCGTATGGAAAAAAATCTAGGTAATTTATTTTATACACCAATGAAATTTTTAAGTGTTATTGAGGTATAATTTAAAATTTATATTAACATAGAGTATAAAAGTTTAATTATTAAGAAAATTTAAATAAAAAAAATGAGTGAAGATAATTCTATTCAGAATAAACTACTGTTACGAGAAGTTTTAAATGAGAATATCATAAGAGATGCTTTAATTTTTATACTTCTTTATTTATTTATATTAGCACAAGTTTGGGACTCTTTGTTGTTGCTTTTCTTCCCAATACTGTCATTCAGTTTTGCGCTCTTTTTTCGGATTATTAGTACGAATAAAAAACGGTTAAATATAAAAAAGAATCTCATCCAGTATAATCCTATTGGGCTAGAAAGTAAACATGCGGATCGGTTTGTTTTTTTATCACTCATACAGTTAATACTTTTAATTTGGATTGGTGGAGAATCATTATATCATCCTCAGCTAATTGATAATTTTAGTTTTTACTTTATTCTTGCTTTTTCTTTAATATATTCACTTGGTTATTTCTGGATTTTTATTGGTATATGGAATTACTGCAAACTCGTCATAGATTTAAGTAGTTTAGATCAAAAAGAATATAAACTCGAAAAACGCACTATTTCAGAATTGAACTTTCATAAAGTACAACTAATTTCATATCTCAACCTAGTATTTTTCATTGTTTTAAATCTTTTAAATATACTATTCATTATTTTAGCACTGACTGGATTAGACTTAGGATTTCCATATAATTTACCTGGAACGGGAATAGAAGGGTCTCAACCATTATATCTACCATTCACCATTTTCATAATATTGCTAGTATTTCCAATTATGACTGTTATTTTCTTATGGTTAATTTATTTGGATGTAACTTCATTTTCTGAAATCAATTTTAAAACGAAAATAAGCAATTTACCAAATGAGATTCAAAACCAAATTATCGAAAACCTTAAAACTATAAATACGAAATTATTTGAAAAATCTATGTAGTTATAAAAATTTATTAAAATCAAACCTATATTATTATTATTCATTCGATTACAGATAAGATGCTAAATGGCGCAAAGAAAGAAATATTTGTTCAAAGTAGTAGTTGTTGGTGATGGGGGAATCGGAAAAAGCACCATGATTCAACGACTCATTACTGGAAAATATATTGCACAAAAAATTACAATAGGAACAGATCTCGCTAGTTATGATATAAAGATTGATGAGTTCGATATAAAGTTACAAATATGGGATTTCGCTGGAGAAAAACGATTTAGATTCTTTCTTCCAAGCTATTCTCGTGGCGCTAATGGCTGTCTTTTATGTTATGATCTTACGCGCTATTCTAGTTTTGAACATTTATCTGAGTGGTATAATATAGTAAACGACAATACTTCCGATCCCGTTTTTATTCTTATCGGAGAAAAATACGATCTAGCGGATTTAAGAAGAACTGTATCACAAAAAGAAGCTCACGACTTCCAACAAGAATATGATATCCCCTATTTCTATGAAACGTCAAGTAAATCTGGTGTTAATAATAAAATGATTTTTGAACAACTTTCTCAAGCTATCTTAGAAAAGAGAAATATTGCATGAATTACCTAGTTGAGATCAGTAATTCTTAAAAGATAAAGTAAAAAAAGAAGAGAAAAGATAGATTTATTCTAAAATGTCTTTCAATTCATCAACATTTAACTTCAAGTATTTTGTAGTGATCAGATCCCTTCCGAGAAGATTTAAGAAATTCTTTTTTCGTTTTTTATTAAGGAACTTTTTCATTTCACTTAAATCTGGCTCTTTATTCGTAATCTCAAGTAATTTGCCTTTAACAGCAGCATCCAGAACTTTTTGTCCGACATCCGTTCTTATAATTAAAAATGCTTCTCCTGAACCTTTAGGAGCACCCCAGGGACTGTAAGAGATGTCCGAAAATTCACCCGAAAAATCTGTACAATATGAACAACCAGTCATACCTCCAGTAGAGCATGCGAACGCAATTTTCAGGGAAGTTCTTTCGGCACCAGTGTTGAAATCTGAAACTAGGATTTTAGCAAGCCCTTGAAGGTGACATGGATTAGCTAATATCCCAATATCTCTTTTTTTATCCATATAAGCTTTTCCAATTCCCGTAATTAAAGGTCCAGCATTATCCATAGTTTTTTCCGGTATATATTTTTTCGCATCCTTAGCATTATCAACAACTATAGGAAAAGCTACAGGTGGTTTTTTACTCTTTGGCTCACTTAATACAAAGTGCTTAACGACCCCTGAATCAAATGCTGCTGCTACTAAGTTATAGAGTATGCTATCTTTATTTTTTGATTTTACTTGAACGATATCTTTATAAACGCCCACAGCTAAATCAACACGGGTTTGTCCAAATAATTTTTGTTCAATTTCTGCGAGGGGGAGGAACGTTCGAGGACAAGCATTGTAACATAGTCCTACAGTTTCGGCACATTCATCCACTACATAAGCTTCCCCTGTTTCTAAATTAAAATCCATATGCGGACAGAAAGCATTACAACTCCCACAATGTATGCATAAACCACTATATATTACTTCGTTTTCAAGATCTTGACTTGATTTCTCAACTTTCATGTTTTAATTTCACAAATATGCAAATTTTTTAGGTTATTTTTAAAAATATATAATTGCAAATAAATTTAGTGTGAAATTTCACACACAAAATTTAATACTTAACAAAAGAATAATATGAAGAACATGAAGTAGCAAATGAATTTAACATTCTTCATCTTCAGTTTTTAAGAAGCGTGAACAAGTATCATCAGATTTTTT
>CAYUTF010000124.1:0-7949 GCA_964447495.1 uncultured archaeon | reverse complement strand
TGGTTTTCCCGTGATCAATATGGGCTGTGATTGAAAAGATACGCTTCTTTTTATAGTTTGTGCTGGTGACCATCCGAACGATGTCTTCTGGGTTCTTTACTTTGACTATAGTATTTCATCTCTTTATATAATTATTATTAAGGATAATTAGGAAAAAGATAAAAATTTTTCGAAAATGGTTTATAGATTAATATAATTAGGGTAAAAAAAAACAAAAAAAGGATTATGGTGGAAGAAATTGTAAAGATCCTTCATTCAAGGAAGCTCTAATGATATCTGAAACATTAATACCATTATATATTCTAATAACCCTTTGTTCATAACTAAGACCTTTATTTTTTAATATTTTATCATAAAACCAAATATTTTCAATAAAATAATAGAGTAATCGTTTTTCATCTGTAATTTTATGATCAGTTTTACCAAATGGTAGCCATGATTTTAAATTTAATTGTTCTACTATTTCCTCATCATTATATTCGGGGAGTAATTTTAATAATAAAGGTTTCAACAATATACGTCTTGCAGCTTGCAACCCTCTAGATCTTTTATCATTAAATAATTTAGACATTCTAAATTTTACTTGTTGATAATTATGAAACCCTTCCATTTCATTTGCTATTTTCTTATAATTATATCCCTTTAACACATAGGAAGCAAATATATCTTTTAATAAAAGTTCCTGCACCTCATCCCAGTTATTACAGTCAGTCCACCACCTTTTACAACAATATTTAGTTAAAGTTTGGGATGTGAGTCTAAAACTGTTATGTTCATAATCATTTTGGCGATTTTCCTCACCCCCCAACGCAGCGGAAATATATTTTCTATCATAACCTTTTTTAATCAACTGTTCTACTAAGGGTTTTAAGAATAAATCAAGAGCTTTGTAATATCCGCCCCAGAAGTCATTTATACGTTTTGAAATACAGGAAATTGAAACATATAGATTGTTTGATATGGTATTTAAAGAATGTCCTTTAGCTAAACCGATTAATAGATCCCCTAAAGGTATATGATCAATCCAATTTATTCCTCCTCCTCCCGGTGCGATATTGAAGCACTTATCTGGTTCATTCTCCTTGGCATAAGAGATATAAAATTGCTCACGTTGAACTAGAGTATATAAATCAAAACAAACTTCTATAGGAATCTTGATAAAACGCTCATTCAAAATTGAATAAGACTCTGATTGGCTATAACCCTGATTTAATAAATCCATTCGCAAGTTAAAGATAAAGAAATCTAAGGAATTTGGGTTTAATCTATATCTTTTTTTATTCTTTAAATGTCCGCTCCATCTCTTTTTTAAAGTACGGGTTGTTAAACCATAATAATATTTATCTGTAATCTTATCAATTATTTTATAAATTAGTCCCGTATAATTGTATTTATTTCTGTTTAGATATCTATTTATTAATTTTTCATTACTTAATATAACCGTAGGAGAGCCATATTTCAAAGTGAGTTGTTTTCGTCTTTTTTTTAATCTGTTAATATATGATTTTTTAATCTGATTTGCAATTTCATTAACCATGTTTAAATTAATTGCTTTATCTGCATTCCATTGATTTAAATCTCTTTTAACAGATGACGCCTTCTTTTTTTCTTGCAAATTTTGAAATCTCTGTTGCATTAAATCTTCAATATCAGCTTTAGTAAATTTTCTAGTGATTCCATTTGTATAAAATTCATGATAAGCATTGAAGCGATCGAATGCAGTTATTTTATTTGTTAAATTTTCTCTCTTTATTGTTGAATATCCAAGCAAACACATAATTATTCCCTTATTAAGGATGGAATCATACATATTTTTAATTTCCAATAAAGATTTATCGGATTTTTGTTCATTCGAAATTAGTTCTTTTTCCACTTTTTTACAAGTTTCGAGCCAATTTGTGAGTATATTTCTTATGCTATTGGAAAATGGCTTAATTTTTTTTGTAAAATTAAAGATTTCATGATGAATTCTCAAATGTTTGAGTAGTCTAGTATATTGATTTGTAACCTCTTGAAGTCCGTTCTTAATTGTTTGATAATTATTTCTTTTTGTTTTATCACTGTTACTAATCGACTTGATTTGCTTTTTAGATAAATGTTTAAGATATGAGTTAGAAATCGAGTCCATATACCTAGAAATTATGGATGCTCCTCTTCCAATTGTAATACAAGATATCCAGAGTTTGATAAATGCATCTAGTTCCTCGGGAATTTCATCCCAAATGACTGAGAGTAGATTTTTAGAAGGTAAACTTGAAACATCGAAAAGGCAGGAGAGGGCCGCATCCACAAAATCTCCAATTCTTTCATCTATATATACCAATGGTTTTTTATGTTCTTTACATTTTGGATATTTTCCGAATCCTAAAAATCCAAATTTCAATGGTTTAACTCTAGTTAAACTTTCGCATCCAAATATAGGACAAATTGCTATTCGATCTTCTTCTAGTGCTTTTCGACTTACTATTGTATATGTTTTCATAATCTAATTATCGCACCTTCTTTTTCTTTTACAGGTTTTTGTTGAATAGGATTTAAAATTTGACTTGAAACATCCTTTTCCATTGATTTATAGTTTTTGCATAATTCTTCATAGAATTCATATTGTCCTTTTATCAGATACATTCTTGTTTTGCAGGTTTCTTGTGCTATTCTCATTAGTACTTTAAAAAATAATGAACGTAAAAGCATGTTTTTCTCTGAGAAATAATGCATAAGAATAAAAATTTGATTAGTTAAATGTGTGATATCCCTTAAAACCGAGGAGTAATGCATTTTTCTAAATTTTAAAATATCATGATATTGATCCTCACAAAAAGGTAATTTACGAGATAACTTGATAAATCTTAATGCTAAAGACTCAAATTTACTTTTATTAATTTGAAATTTAGAATATGCCCTATTATCTATGTTTAATTCAATAGATTGTAATCTGTGATATATTAGTGCTGCTCTATAATTCATTAAGGATCGAACTTGTCTGGAAAGATTTGAGATGGTAGAGACACATTTATTACCATAAGAATCAAATAAATTATCATTCTCATATTCTAAGTAATTCAGATTATCGTACATTTTATCGATTAGTCCTAATTGTTTTAATGTACGTAATAATCTCGTTATATTTAAATAAAAAAAAAGGATTAGTTAAAAAATTCAGTGATTATAAGAACCAAATTAATGGGGGTTTTTTGTAAAAAAATTTTTACTAAAAAGTTTATAACAGTTTATTTTCTTTTAATTATTCGGTGATTATAATAATAGAAGAAAATAAACAACTTTCAGAAAAGGAACTTACGCAAATCTTTAACTTGTTAAAACATCCTTTACGGAGAGCAATTCTAAAACATTTATCTAAAAGTCCACGAGCTTACTCACAGATTTTGAAGAATCTTAATATTCAAGAAAGTAGTATTTTAAATTATCATTTAAGAGAAATGGACGATTTAATGATTAATAAAGATGTTAATGGAAAATATGAGTTAAATGAAGTTGGAAAGATTTGTTTGCAGCTTGTACTTAAAGTCAAGGAAAAGGAGGATATTCATAGGTTCGATAAGCTTCAAATAATGGTAGCATATTTAAAATCAGCAATCTATTGTATTCAAATAACTTTCTCGGTACTGGTAATTATTATAGTATTAGAGCTTTACTTGTTAAATATTATTTATTTTTCTTCTATTCTTATGATTTTTACTTCAGGAGCGGTTTTTAGTATCGTAGTTTCAACCGGTGTTTTCATCATCAATGAAAAATCTGAGAGTAATGAGATTAATAAGTTAAAAAAGAAGGAGAAATTAGGAACTTATTCCACAATATTTACCATTTGGATACTTGTTCAAACAATACTCACACTATTCACTATTATGGTAGGTAGTTACTATTTTTTTTAAAAAAAAGGGGATATAGACATGTTATTATACTTGAGTAGTAAATTTAAAACTTAATCTAAACAACACTGAATTTTGTAACTACCAAAAAAAAAATAAAAACAGGTGTAAAGAACTTGCTTACACTTAAATAAAAGGAAGAACCATAGAGATCAATATAAACAAGGTTTTTTTTGCTGAACTAGTTTGGATTGCAGCAGCATTTGAAATATTATTAATTTGGAAATTTTCAGGAATATTTTCATTCACATATTCACTCAAATAACTTAGAAAATCAGTATAGTCTCTTTTGGTCTCAACCCAGAGATGGTCACCTTTAATGATAAAATTGGGATTTTTCTTCTTGAACTTATTGACATGAAATTCTTGATGGATAAGGGGCCCTTTCCTTAAGTAAGACTTCGATATTTCGGGAAATTCCACATAAAAAACGATGTTGTATTCATTAATAGTATCATCAAAATAGACTTCAAATTCTATTACACCAAACCGTTCAAAATGAGTATATTCCTTTTCTCCAGTTGCTTTTATACTTTCTGCAAGTGAATATAATTTATCTCTATTGATAGTATAATGAATTTCATCGCTAATATTTGACAATTCTACAATATAATAATTGTTAAATGTATTTTCGTCTAATGTAGTTAAATCAAATTCAGGAATCGCTCGTAGCTCAAAAAAATCATCTTTTGGTTCTTTTAAAAATTTGATAATTCTGTTTTTGCAATATTTGTAAGCTCGTTCGGAAATTGCAGATGCAACATTCCTATTTTTATCAATAGGATCTATAATAATTAAATAGTCATTTTGGAAATGAATGACATCATTTAGTTCCTTTTTCGATCGATTGAAATAATCCAAAGGAGTTTTTTCAAGCTGATTAAATTCATTAAAAAGAGCAAATATATCACCATAGTAAAAAATTAATAGCTCCGCACTATATCCTATAAAACCAACCTTTCCCACAGCACTTTTATCACCATAACAATGAGATGCTTTAAAAAATTGTTTTAATAGACGCACATCATTTTTCTGAACAAGAGATAAATTATCTCTAATAAAGCGTCCATGCCAAGGGGATCTATCAACTGCGGTTATTGGCCCATGGGCATCAATGTATTTAAGGGTTAAATCAAAATATAATACAATATCTATCTTAATCTGCTCCTTATCTAGAATATAATAAACTGTTACATAAGGATGCTCAGCATATAATAAGCGTGGTTCTGAAAAGTACTCTTTTCCTAATGCTTTAATAATCCAATTATTACACAATTTTAAGAATAACTTTTTCAATTCTTTTTTTAGTTTATTTTTACTATATCCTTCATAATCGTATTTATATTTGTCATAATCCAGACCGATAAAAAGATCGATGTCATAATCTCCCCTTAATTGCGTATTTTTTATTCCAGTTGAACCCTGAGCTTCAATTTTTGTATATTCAATATGTAGTAATTTCGCTCTAAAATCTAGCAAGCTTTTAAGTTCGCTTACAATGTTCTCAATTTTAGATAATTCTTGTTTTTTAGGGAGAATTTTAGTTAATACATTCTCAAAAATTTCTTGAACGGAATTCATAGGAATCAGGGGATATAAGAACTATTTTTAAGAAATTTATTTGAAATTTGATAAATTTTGTTATTGTTACATAGAATATGTTTTTATAGAATATATTTACATCCCCCACCAAGGATGAGTTGTTTTTCGCATTAATAAAATATATTCCCTTAGTACTTCTTTTTGATCAGTGGTCAATTCGTCAATAAATTTGCCCATTAATTGTCGTACATGTGATTCAGGAACACTTACAAATAATACTTCGTCTTTTTCGATATCTTTACCTACTTCTATACCTCTAATGGAAATTGCCACCTCTGAATCCTTGTCAGCTTTATCAAGTGTTTTACCCTTATCTTGAATTTGATGAATTCTCCTAACCTTTTTTCCTTTTTGAGTGATTAAAGGAACTTTGGGATATAATGTACCAAGATCTACATGAACACCAAAAACAGCCGGATTTGAATTTCTAAATATAAAATCTGGCATCATCGAGGCTTTGGCAGGTAAGATTAATTCACTTAAGCCTTTTGCAGTATCTTCTGCCTTCCTTGTTTCAGCATAGGCAATATAATCCTCCAGTAACCGATAAATAACGTCATTAGTAAAAATTCTGATATTATCAATGGTTGCTTGTTCTTTTGCTTCGGGCAAAATGGGGACATTAAAACCTAATACAATGGCAGAGTAAGGATCAAGACCCTTTACTATATTGGCATTAATAATATCTTCTTTTTTAATAGGTCCGACATCAGCAATACTGATTTTTACTCCATTTTTAGAAAAATGATTTTCGATTGCTTCTAACGAACCGAGTGTATCTGCTTTTAACACCACGCCTGCTTTATCCGTTTTTATACGTATACTTTGTACTTCATCTTCAATTTCAGAATATACTTGTTCTTCTTGAGATGGATCAATTATTGTTTTAAATGGTGATCCTGCTACCACGTTATCAATATTTGGTGCCAAAATTTTAATACCAGCTGCTGCACTTACAAAATCTACATGATCAAATTTTTGACGTGGGTCTCTAATCTCGTCCATAGGTTTAGGAAGCAATAATGCCCTTACTTTGGATATGACAGGTTTTTCCAAGCCGCCAACGATAAATTCATCACCTTTATGAATAACACCATCATATATTAAGACATCTAAGGTAACTCCTTGTCCTTTCTCTTTTTTTACCTCCAATACAACTCCTTTCGCTGCTCCCTCAGAAAACTTTAGATTTTGAGTAAGATATTGCTGTACTAATCCCATTAAGACCATTAATAACGTTGAAATCCCTTCCCCAGTTTTGGCGCTCGTAGGAATAATTGCAACTTGCTTTGTGAAATCTTTTATCTTGTCATAACGATCGATACCCTTAAATCCCTCTTCCAGAAAATTCCCAACAATACTTAGGATTTTTTCATCCAAAAAGTCCCTTACATGCGGTTTTTGGCTGTTATAGGTATCCAAAAAATCAGCATCTTTTTTTGGTTTCCATCCCGTAATGCGATCAATTTTATTAGCAGCAATCACGAAGGGAGTCTTCCTCTCCCTCAAAATTCGGACCGATTCCCACGTTATCGGCATTGTACCCGCAGTAACATCAATTACGAGTATAGCAATATCAGCAACAGCCCCTCCCCGCCGACGAAGATTCATGAAAGCTGCGTGTCCTGGTGTATCTATAATCAGTAATCCTGGAAGCGTGATTTCTTTATCAGCAAATTCTTGTTTTGATTTTTTTAAAAACTCTTTTATATCTTTAGTTGGAAAATAGGAGGCTCCAATATGTTGAGTGATACCTGCAGCTTCTCTTTGTTGGACAACGGTTCCTCTTATATAATCAAGAAGACTAGTCTTTCCATGGTCTATATGCCCAAGAATGCATGCAATGGGGGCACGAATTATTTTCGATTCTCCTTGAGTTGTCATAACCAAACATTGAATTAAATTTGAATAAATTATGTTGCAAAAAGGATTTCAAAATTATAGATTTTATTAATTTTTTTAGAAATGGATTTAGGAGTTAATCTACGAGTGGGTAATTATTGATGATTTAGGTACTTTGCAAGATATTTTGCTGTATATGACTCTTTATTTTTGACAATTTCTTCTGGACTACCTTCAATAACGACTTTACCTCCTTTCTCTCCACCTTCTGGTCCGATATCAATGATGTAATCTACTGATTTAATAATCTCCATATTATGTTCAATAATAACGACAGTATTTCCTTTATCTACCAGCTTTTGAAGCACTTTTAGTAGAAATTGGATATCATACATGTGAAGTCCAGTCGTGGGCTCATCCAAGATATAGAGAGTATTTCCAGTGCTTGTTTTTCTTAGTTCTCTAGCAATCTTTAATCTCTGAGACTCTCCTCCACTAAGAGTAGTTGAGGATTGCCCTAATTCTAAATATCCTAACCCTACATCAACTACTGTTTTTAATGTTCTTTTAAGTTTAGGAAAACTGTCAAAAAATTCAAGAGCTTGATGAAAGGTC
>CAYUTF010000123.1:0-8011 GCA_964447495.1 uncultured archaeon | reverse complement strand
ACATTTTTAAATTCTTTTTCTTTAGTAGATTCATTGTTTTTATTGCTTTTATTTCCGTTAGTTTTATAAGTATAATTAATAGTAGGGTTTTCACACCCTACTATTTCAATTCCCTTTTCTATTATTAAAACGAAATCTTTCTTAATATCATAACCTTCTAATTCAGCTATAACATTAAATGCATCACCTTTAATACCACAATGACAGCAACAAACGTTCCCATTTATTGATAAATCATTATCTGGCTTATTATGTCTATAAGGAATACATTGCCAATTGTATTTCCCTTCTTTTGCACCATAATAAGTCAATATTTTTTCCAAATTATTTCTTATTTGATCTTTTTGAGCCTGAGTATAAATTTTTCTTTGTTTTTTTTGATGTTCAATGTGAATACTAGTTTTATTCATGATATATTCTCCTAATCTTCGTTTAATTTAATTTGTATTTCTGGACTACTTAAACAAACTCCGTCAAAAAGTAATCCATCATCATTGCTAATTGATCCATCTTCGCAAACATAAAGATGATCTTTTAATAAGTTAAATAATATTTTTTTATTTGTATCAATATAATCTTTTTCTAATTTATTTTTTATTAAAAAATTATATAATCTTTCTTCATCAGATATTATAATTTCTTGTTTTTTGAAATATATTTTTGCCGATGGTATAGCATAAATTAAAAGATCATTTTTAGATAAAATAGTATTTTCATTAACAATTTTATTATTAATAGTTTCAAATAATAAATTCCAAATTTCATACTTTAAATATTCTTCTTTTTCTTTTATTTCTTCAGCTATATCTTTAATATATCTTTCAGACTTTTTAATCATTTCGTCACAAGTGCTCAAATAAAGATTTGCTCTAATCTCTAAAAGCTGATCATTAGTATTACTATATTGAGTAAATTTTTTTATATTCTTTTCATACATCTTTATTCTATAATCATAAATATTTTTTTTCTTTTTTATTTTATATAATTCAGCTTTATAATCCAAGATCATTTCCTCAATAGCTACATTTAAAGCTATTTGTTCATTTGAAATCATTGTTATACCTCCATTATATTTAATTCTATCGAATTCGAGCTAATAAGAAGAGTATAACACAATAGGTACACAAATGCAACATAAAATGTTGTATTTGTGTTGCATTTATGTACTTATTGTGTTATTATAGAATCAATCAATTAAAAAGGAGCTTTAAACTTATGAAAGATGAAAAAGATAAAATATATTGTGGAGTTTGCAAAAAAGAGATAATAAATGATCACATAGTATTTGGCGAAGCTGGCGTATTTTGTACTAGTTGTCGCTCTTGGTATCATAGCGATTGTTTAGATATTCGCTATGAAAGGACAGATAGCTTTTTTACAAGTAAAGCAAATGTTGGTTATTGTCCAAATCAAAGATGTGGTAAAAAATTGGGGTGAAATTATGAAAGTTATACATTTTCGGATAGATGAAGAATTTAAAAAAGAAATTGAAATTATAGCAAAAGATAAAGGCTTGTCTACAGCAAGTTATATAAAAATGATATTAAAAGAAAAAATACAAGAACATAAAAATAAAAAAGGGTAATATTACCCTTTTTTATTTTGTATTATTATTTTTAAGGTATAAAAGAGATAATATCTCTTTTATTACGTGCAGTATTTAAAAAAATAAAAGTTATAGGCAACACAATTTTTTTTATTTTTAATATTTTTATTCTATATTATTTATATCATTTGTCAATATAATTCTGTTTATATTTTCTTATAATATTGTTATTAGGAGATAGATAAAGAATTAATAAATCTATTTGCTTGTAGTTTAAATTAAAAAATTCTAAAGGTCTTCCTCCTTTTGTACCTTTTCCATATCTTAATATGCAAGAATTCATATTGCCAAATTGTATAAAATCATTTTTGTATTTTTTTAAACATCTAATTATTGTCTTATGAGATATTTTTAATTTCTCTGATAATTCAATGCTGGTCATATTTTTAACCTATCTACTAATTCTAGTATTTGTTTTGCTGCTGTCTCTCCTGCTTTGCCTCTTAATTTACTTGGATAAATTTCCTCTATAAATTCCTTTTCCAAATCTCTCATTCCGTCAGATAAAGCAATATCAAATAATTTAATTAAATGTTCTATGCTCTTTGCATGATAACCAATTTTCTTAGAATAAATTTGATATTCAAAATTTGCTGGATCAGTTTTAAAATGATTCATTGTATCTTTTGCACAAATCCAGTCTGGAAAAATTACAGGCTTACCTAATATCCAAGCCTCGTATAATGTGCTTCCTGCATCTGCGATAATAATATCAGCTTCTAATAATTCATTTGTTGTTGGCAATTGTTTCTTTTTATTATGCATTTTACTTGTTGGATGCAAACTTGTTACTAAATCATAATCTTTTGGAATTTGATCTAAATATCTTGAAAATGCTGGATAACTTGATCTACCTTTATTTTTTGAATGATATCCATGAGTAGGAGCCCATAGAATTTTAGGTTTAGAATTCTTTTTAATTGAATTCTTATCAATATTAATCAATGGATCTAATTTAGTATATCCACAAATAAATATTTCTCCTTTATATCCTGTATTTCTCATCCTTTTTTCCCATGCTGGGCCTGGTACAAAAGCATATTTATAGTCGGAAATTTTACTTCCTTTCCAATAATTTTTGTCACCGATTCCATGTGAAAAGAAAATATCATTTGGGCCAACTGGAGCTTTACTCTGTTCGTTAATTCTTGCTGAATTAAAAAACCTAATATTCATTCTAGTTAATGGTATTTTCGAATATCCAATATCTTTTTCGGGAAGATGTTTCATTATTGGATTTGATAAAGCCTCTATTGCATGAATATAAGCTTCTCCTGCATGTTGGCTCATATTATCATAAACAAAATTTATTTTGTTCCCTTTTTTAAGACCATGTCTTTTCATATATGCTTGATTATCTAATTTGTTTACTCTTAAACCTCTATTACTTCTTATTTCTCTAAATATATAATTTGAATCAATTCTAATTGTAGTCTCTTCAAAAGGTTCAAATCTATATTTATCAATTATTATTGGATAATGAACTCTATTTAAAATATTTACTAACATTATTTTTTTACCTCCAATATTTGTCCATTAAGAAAGTTATCACTTTCTATTAAATTACAAATAAACTTGCCTACTTCATGGGCTTGCAGCATATTTTTAAAATCATCATCAGGCTCTAATTCATGTCTCATATCTGTATTGACTGCCCCAGGACAAATAATATAAATTTTTATGCTATATGGTTTTAATTCTTCTGACATTGATAAACTAAAATTAATTAAAGCTGCTTTTGTTGCCGCATAAATTGCTCTACCAGGTCTTGCACCTAAGCCAGCGGTTGAAGCAATATTAATTATTTTTCCTTCTATCTTTTTATTAATACAAAATTTTGTATATTCTTTTGTTGTATTAACTATAGCATTGAAATTAACATTAAATTGTTTATTAATTGATTCAATACTAGTTTCAAAGATACTTCCTTGCTTGGCAATTCCAGCATTATTAACAAGTGCAATTGGATAATATTTTTCATCTTCTTTGTTAAAATTATCAAAATTTTTTATAAATTCTTTAAATTTTTTAAAATTTGTTATATCAAAATCGCTCCATCTTGAAATTGGATAATAAAGATTTTCTTTATTTCTATAACACCATTCTTTAGCAATTGCGGCCCCAATTCCTCTGCTACTACCAGTTATTATAATATTACTCAATTTTATTACCCTCCTTATAACTTAAGATCGCCTCGGCAATCTTAAGATCAATGGGATAAGTAATTTTAATATTTTCTCTTTCTCCATGAAAAATTATTTTTCTTTTAAAATGGTCTTCTTCATAATAAGGAAATTCTTTATAAATTTTATGATATTTATAAATTAAGTCCATGTCATCTGTAGAAGAAATTCCCCGACAAAATGCATGAGCATTAAAAAGCTTTTTAGTATCATATTTTTGTGGCATTTGAACACACCCAAAATCATTTCTATCATAAGAATTTCCTAATATATCAATTACGCTGGCACTTGATAAATCTATAGGTGTTACACAATCGCCATCAGCTAATATAACTTTTCTTATTAAATTTATCGACATAAAAGGTCTTACAGCTTCACAAATTAGCACATCTTTTGTCTTGACATGTTCTAAACCATTATAGACTGATTCTTGACGAGTTTTTCCAGCCTCACATATATATCTATTTTCAATATTATATTCATTTAAAAATCTTATTACATTAGAATTAGTTACATCACTTGGGATTATAATTCTACCTATTTTATTAATCTGCCTTAGTGTTTCTAAACCATATATAAAAAGAGGTTTTCCTTTTAACCTAGCAAATTGTTTAGGATAGCCTAATTCTGCTCTTTTCCCTTTTCCTCCAGTTAGATAAATTACATCAATCATGTTTTTACTCCTTTTCATTTTTCCAAAATTTTTCTATTAATTCCTTATTATCAATTAAAACTTGATATAAAGATGATTCTAAAATAGAAATCTTTTCATGTTCCAATTTAAGCTCATATTCAAAATTAATAGCTTCAATAATTTCATGTAATAATACTTTGTCTTCTACATGTTTATTTAAGTTATCATCAAGCCCAATCTCGGCTGAATTTCCGCAACATTCTCCTAAATGTCCTCTGTCTCTTGCTAAATCTTTTTTATATATAATTTTATAATTTATTCCACCAATTTTAATCATTTTTATTTGCTCCCTTTTGAACTGCAAAAATATATCTATATTTTTCATTTTTATTATTTAATTCTGATTTACCAATATAATTTATTTGATCTTCAGGAAAAACTTTTTTTAAAAAATTCATATTATAGTCAATAATAGAAGATTTATCATTATTTTTAAAATAAACTTTGAATTTAAATTTATTTACAATGCTTGGATTTTGAAAGAAAAAAATACCTTTTGCTTTTCTTCTAATTTTTTTTAATAGTTTTATACTATAATCTTCATCATTAGAAAATTGATGAAATACTGATAATAATAAAACTGCATCATGTTTTTTGATAAAATTAATATTATTAATATTTAAATCAATAATTTTAATATTATCTTTAACATATTGATTATTTTGTTCTATACCAAAAGTTTTAATATTAAGTTCTTTATCAAAATCAAAATAATCTAATAATTTCCCACTATTACAGCCAATATCTAAAAGAGTATTTATTTCTTTATTTGATTTTTTTATATATTTGCTTATAGTTAAATATTTTTGATATGTTCCCTCAATGTGTGTTTCTTGATAATTCATATTGACCTCCTATAGTCATTAAAAAATTTATAAAATATTTTCAGTGCTGATTCTTTACTAAAAAATCCATTTTTAACAAAAGTCCAATTATCAATATCATTTAAATAAACAATTGCCCTCGGCTCATCATATAATTGTATAGGTATTTTTTTATATCCTAATACAGTCATAACCGCAACTCTATGATGTCCAGCTGTTAAAATTAATACTTCATGACTATTATTATCATTAAGGATATAACCCAAAGCTTGTGATTTTGGGTTATATCCATTTGTTTTTATACTATGATATAAATTAATTAATCTTGTATATTCTAATTTTAATTTCTTTTTACTAACTGGTCCAAAATGTTGACTCCCATGTTTTTCTAATGATAATTTATTTTCTGGTTTTTGTGTTACTTCAATTGCACTCCAAGGATATAAAAATTTAAATTTATTTATATTCCTTAATTCTTTAATATTGTTACTACCTGTAATTACTTGAGATAGATTCTCAGGTTTAAAATATTTATAAAATTTAGCTAAACTTGTATTATTAACATCTATTTTTTTATTAGTTCTATATTCTTTTAATGTTTCAACAAATGGATGAAAAATACTATATGAAAAACATGTCAATGTTCTTATCTTTTCAACTTCAATTTCTATTATCATTTTTGCTTAATTCCTTTGAAAAATTTTCGGCAATAGACTTATAATCCAATGGGAAAAAAAAGTTCTCTAATCCCTTTAAAAATCTTAAAATATAAGCCTTATCATATTTAATATTTTTTATTTCATTAATAGCTTTTTTAACTTCTTCAACGGAACCGACATTAAAAACATAATCACAATATTGATAAAATATATTTCCAAATAGTAAGGCACATTTACCTTTTAAGATTCCTTCCCATCCTGCGGTTCCTGTTATAGTTGCTACACAAAAGCTATTTTCTATTAATTGATAATTATTTGTTTCAATAGGCACTAAATAAACATTTTTTAGTTTGTTAATTTTATTATAAAATTCGATATTTCTATTCTTAGATATTCTTGGATGTTCTTTTACATATACTTTAAACCCTGATCTTGATAATATTTCTAAAGCTAATATTTGATCAACAAATACGCCGCCCATAGGACACGTTGTAGCTTCGTATTGATAATGTAAAGGAAAATAAATATATTTTCCATCAAATTTAGGCTGAATAGACATATTTTTATATTGCTCTAAAAGTAATTTATTTCTTCTTAATAATAATCTTTGCTTCCTTTGTATTCTTGCGACTGGTGGAACAATAGTTGGTTTATATGTTAATTCTTTTTTATGAAAATATTCGTTAGCTACTAATTCAAGATTTTTATAAATAAAATCTTCTCTTTCAGTTTCTATATTATAATCTGGAATATGATTTTTTATATCTCTTGCAAAATACGCAAAATTAGGATGATAGAAGTAAACCATATAAACTTCTATTCCTTTCAATTTACATAAATGATAAATAACATTATCATATCCCATATGAGGTACTGAATATCTTATAAAAACATCAATTGACTTTTTATCAAGCAAATCATTAAAATATCTTAATGTATTCATATAATGTTTTTTTCTATTTTCATAGATTGAAGGTTTCAAACTTTTTATTCTTTCATACATTTTTAATGTTTCTGCCTCACAAAAACTCATTTTTTCAATTAAATCTTTATTTAATGGTTTAATTTTACTCCAATCAAAATTTTTATAGAAAGTAAAATCTTTTAACTTTTTATGTGGATATAATGCAATATTCTTATTATTTTTAATCGAACATTCTATTAATTTATTCTTCATTGTGCTAGTTAATCTATTTGATATTATATTTGTAAAATGTATATCTTTTTTTATTGTATAAAGTTCTTTTGTAAAATTTTCATCGCCTAATGTTAATATATTCATAATTTATTTACCCTCTTTCTCAAAACAACAATGATTAAAATTAAAATATAATGAATTAAAAAAAGATCCATTAAAAAATTTTTTATTTGGTAAAATAGTGCTATATGCCTTATATTTTTCAATCATTTTTTCCCAAAACGCTAAATTAGGATTACATTTATAACATTCACCATAAATATTTTGTAACCTCATATTTTGGAACCCTTCATTTAAAACTAAACTTAACGCCTTCGATCCATAACCTAAACCAATATATTCATGAGAAATCATTAATCCTATTTCAGCAATGCCATTTTCCCACTCAATCTTATCTAATCCAGTATAACCAATAAAAACATGAATTAAATGATCATCATTATCATAAGTTTTTAAGAAAATTCCCCAATACCTAGAATTTGAATTTCTATTATTAATTACATCATCAAAAAATTTTTGCTGCATATCAGTAGTTAATGGATAAGGAGTTCTAAGTATTCCTTTTCCTGTATTTTCATTTCTCCATATTCTTATTTTTTCTAAATTTTCAAAATTTAAAACATCTAAATAAATATTATCTTTCATATTCTCTCCTTATTTTTAATATTTTTACAATATCTTCAACTTTTCTAAAATCTTCTAATGTATCAACACTCCATTTATATTTAAAATCTTGAAAAAATGAATTTACTTCATAAATTTTAAATTTCTTAGGATTCTTTTTTATAAATGTTGTTACATGTTCCCTATCTTCTTTATCTTCAGCAACATTATTAACATATGCTAA
>CAYUTF010000122.1:0-8081 GCA_964447495.1 uncultured archaeon | reverse complement strand
CTAATCAATTAGAAATAGAAACTCTTGGAAAGCAAACGATTACTCTTTTAAATGTCACTTCAAATAATGAAAATTTAGAAACTATCAATGAAACTCTTATTCCAAATATGAAAAAAGGAATTTTTGGGGAGTATCTACCTGTTCCATCAGTAGAATTGAAAGAGTGGTATAAGATACAAACAGATTGGAGTAATAGTACAGAAATAAATATTTGGAAAGAAATTAATTTCCAAAAGGAAAGAGATCCAATCGATCATCATTTTACAAGTGGGCATGTGCTTTATAAATGTACATTCAAAGCAAAAAGCATAAAAAAGTTAAAGATTAAGTTAAATATACGACATAAGGCAGCAATTTGGCTCAATAATCATTTCATAGGAGAACATAATGTTTATAATGCAAAACATGGTCGAGCTGGAGCTTTTGAGGGTCCTGATTTAAAATGGTTTGATAGTAAGAAATTTGATTTAACTGAAGCACTTAACCAAGATGAAAATATTCTATATATTCTCACAGAAAATTTAGGTCATAATCGACAAGTATATGTATACAATGACGTGAGAACACCAAGAGGAATCCTCTCCGCAAAATTCTCAAAAACACTTAAATCTGTAAAATGGGCAATCTCAGGAATTGATGTAACGAAATTAGAACAAGCCTATAATACATCCGGATTACCAGGTGAAAAATTTCTCTATCATCACGGAAAAGGAGATAATTGGGAAAAAATTCAAGAATCACCCACAATAGACCCAAATGATCAAATTATTTGGTATAAAACCTCCTTTTCATGGAATTTAGAAGATAATCTACGTCTTCCTCTACGAATACATTTAGAAGGGCATCACAATATTCATATCTACTTGAATGGCTTATATATTGGGAAATATTGGGGTGCGTATGGACCTCAACATGACTTTTACTTAATGGATGGTTTATTACAAAAAGAAAATGTATTGGTGCTTGCCTGTTGGACAACTGAAGAAGATGACCTGAATATCTCAATTAAGCCTTATAAAATAAAGTTAGAGAGCGGTAATCTCGATGAGAATGGTACTATTTTTGCTACTGAAAAGCACATTATTGAATAAGGTGATTGATTTATGAGAATAATTCAATAGATTTAATTAAGAATATTTATTTTGATTTATATTACTTATACTTATTACTATCCTTATATCAATCTAAACAACGGGAAATTAGGGTTCAAATAAAGAAATGTCAAACCAATTATCTAATATTAATCCATCTGAAAGTAATAGAAAGATTTTCAGGTACAAGAACTTAATGCCTCTCTGGATTGCGGTTTTCATAGATATACTTGGTTTCAGTTTAATATTTCCGATGGCGCCCTATTTTGCGGACTTATTCAATACTTCAACTTTTATGATTGGGTTAGTCTTTTCTGTCAATGCAATGTTTGGCTTCATATTTGGGCCAATCTTAGGTAAATTGTCAGATCGATTTGGAAGAAGACCCTTATTGTTGATATCTCAAATTGGCACATGTATTGCTTTTATTATGCTGGCATTTTCCAGTACTTTAGAAATGCTATTTATCTCGCGAATGGTTGATGGAATTTTCGGAGGTAATTTCCCTATTGCTAAGGCAATAGTAAGTGATGACGTTCCACCTAAAGATAGGGGTATACAAATGGCTAATATCGGTATTGCTCATGTTTTAGCAAATTTAATTGGTCCAGGAATAGGAGGAATATTATTTACCATTGGTGGAAGTATCCTTTTACCAGGATTATTTGCAGCAGGGTTGTCAGTCCTTACAATGATTTTAACAATTATATTTTTGAATGAAACATGGCCTAAAGAAAAAAGAATACATCATGAAAAGAGAACCTTACACGTAGATGTAAAAATAAGGAAAAACAAAAATGCTGTGTTCTTCTTAACTTTATTTGCTTTTCACTCCACATCTTTTATGATTACTATGGCCTCTATTTCTTTTTTTGGAGCTCTTGTTTTTAACTTGCAACCCCTTGAAATTTCAATATTATTGATGATAGGAGGATTAGTAAGAGCAGTAATTAGATTTACTCTCTTTAAGCCCACAATTAGGAAACTTGGAGAGGCTAACGCTATTAGGGTCGGGTTATCTATATTTTTAATCAGTTTTCTCCTTATCGGATTTTCTGTGAATGTCATTATGTTTATGGTTCTCTTAATTTTTATAAGTTTTGCCGCATCCTTAACTCGTGGACCTCTAAATAGTAAAATTAGTCAAACAGTCTCGCCGAAAGTACAAGGAAAAATTAACGGGTTGTCATCTTCTCTCGATAGTTTTGCTCAGATAATGGGTCCTTTAATTGGTACATTTATACTTCAATTTTTTATGCCTTATTGGTTAGGTATAGTGATTGCCTCAATAGCATTACCACCATTTTTAATGGCATTTCAAAAGATAGATCTAAAATTGTATCAACCACCTAAGCAGGAAGTTTAATGATAAAAATAAAGGTTATTCTTTTAAAAAATCCAATATAATCTTGTTAACTTCAGGAGCCTTCTCTAAATTTGAACCATGACCTGCTCCCATTATTATTTTAAATACACTATTGGGTATTTTTTCATGAATTAGTTTATTTATCGATACTGATGCAAGTCTATCTTTCTCTCCGCACAGAACTAAAGTTTTACTTCTAATTTCATGAAGACGATCTGTTACATTGTGTTTAGCTATTGCTGCTGCCGCGTTGTTGATATCCTGAGGCGTCATAGGATCGGCTAAATCATTATTTATCAGATCTTCAAGGGACCATAATCCATAAAACTTTCTTTTTGGATCGACTTCCATCATTTTCCTAAACTCTCGAGAATATCCCCCTCTCGCTGAATTTAGAAATGTCTTTAGAGGATTTTTCTTTAAATCTTCATAATACTGGACCTTGGATGCTCGATATAGCTCTAATCCTTGAGTATTAGGAAATCCGGGAAAGGTATTCATTAATACTAATTTATTGACACGTTCAGGGTACTTTAAAATGAAGTTCTGAACGATCATTCCCCCAAGAGAAACTCCCATAACATGTGCTTTTTCAATTTTGAGGAAATCCATTAAACCATTAATATCATCTGAATACATTTCCATAGTATAGGGATAATCGGGATGATCAGACTTTCCTGATCCTCGATTATCAAATGCTATAACCTTGAACTCTTTCAATAAAGCAGGGATTTGGATAAACCATCCTTTTTTAGAACCCCCGTACCCATGAACCAATATTACAGGATATCCTTTTCCATAAATTTCATAAGAGATTTTAATTCCATTTACTTTTGCATATAGTTCAGTCATATATATCAACTTTTTATTTATGTAAAAAATCTATGATCGCTTTATTAACTTCTGGTGCTCTCTCTTGAGGTGAATTATGAGTAGCACCTTTAATTACAATAAATTCACTACCTGGAATGCTTTCATGGATTATTTGATTTATTGATTTAGGCATTTGACGATCTTTTTCAGCACATATTACCAACGTTTGGTTCTTAATTTTAGGCAATTTATCAAGAACATCCATATGACCGAGTGCATTTACTTGATTAATAACATCCTGGGGTGTAGAAGGATTTACTTGACTTATTTTAATCATTTCTTCAGCCGACCATAAATTATAAAATTTCTTTTTTGGATTTGCTTTTAATTCTTTCAAAAATTCACGTGAAAAACCCATTTTTGCACTATTAAAATAAGCTTCTTCCGGATTTTCCACTCTTGCCTTAATTCTTTCAAGTTGGTTATTCTTATACATTTCCAATCCTGATTTGTCAGGTGGCCATTGTGCCATCGTATTTATAAGTATTAGCTTCTTTATTCTTTGAGGATATTTTATGACAACATGTTCAGCAATCATGCCGCCAAGAGACCAACCAATCACATGAGCTTTATCAATTTTAAGAAAATCCATTAATCCAATGACATCATCAGCAAACATTTCCATAAAATATGGTTCATTAGGACGATCTGATTTACCAGCTCCTCGATTATCAAGTCTAATTACTTTGAAAAATTCAGATAATGGTACAAATTGGGCAATCCATTCTTCCTTTTTTACTCCAAAGCCATGAATTAGGATAACTGGTACCCCCTTTCCACGCATTTCATAACAAATTTTTATGCCATTGACATCAGCATATAATTCCGTCATAATCTTATTATATTTTGAATCATAAAATAATATTTCTAATTTATTTTGTAAGTTTTCAATTTAAATCTTACTTATGAAATGACCACAAAATTCACATTCCCCCCTCTTATTTAGTTTTATTTGAGAGATACTGAAACTGTTCCTTTCAATTACGATATGAGAACAATTCGGGCATTTAGTATTTTGATATTCTGTATTAATAATATTACCTAAGTATAAATAATTTAAGCCTGACTTTTTCGCAATTTCTTGCGCTTTATATAAAGACCTATTGGGTGTTGGTTGAGAAAAACTATATTCAAATGATTTATAGTGTGGAAATGCCTTAGAAATATGAAATGGTGTATCTTCACCCAGTTCATTTACGATCCTTTCTGATATTGTTCTTATGGTATGCTCATCAGTATTAAAGTCTTCAAGCAATAGTGTTGTGATTTCTACATGCACTCCATGCTGCTTTGCAAAGATTATATTGTTCCACACTTTTTCATTATCAATACCACAGTATTTTTTGACCATCTCGTTATCACCTTTAATATCAATATTCATGGCATCTAATCCATGATTTATCAAATCACTCAGAACTTCTCTAGTCATATATCCATTTGTGACATAGGTGTTATATAATCCTTCTTTTTTCGCTAATTTAAAAAGCTCCAGCGAATATTCAAATAGCAAGGTTGGCTCATTAAACGATATTGATGTTCCTTGACATGAATTATTTAAGGCAATTTCTATTATTTCTTTTGGAGAAATATACTGTGTAGAATCATTAGCTAAATTGTAAATTTTTTGTTTGGGATGTGATAAATGATGATTTTGACACCAAAAGCAATTAAAATTGCATCCATAAGTCCCTATCGTAATAGCAGTACTACCCGGATAAAAATGATAAAGCGGTTTCTTTTCTATAGGATTGAAAGATAAAGCGGGAATTAGTCCATAGACAATACTATATATTACACCTTCCTTATTGAATCGAGTCTGGCAAAATCCGAATTTTCCTTCAGAGATTTTACATCTTCTTTCACAAATTAAGCATTGTGAGATTGATTCAGTTAACTTCTGCTGATATTTTGCGATTTTGAAAAATTTGGGATTAATAAGGCTTGTAATGATTACTCACAATTATTAAATGATTTAAATCACATTTAAATGAAATACATCAGGATCTTTCAATTCCCATTCTTCAAAGGGATCATTTTTCACAGCATTAAGCATGGCACTTCTTGCAGCTAACCAATCTTCTTTAGATTCCCAAATTGCTAATCCCACCAATTTGTTACTATC
The DNA here is from genome assembly GCA_964447495.1 of uncultured archaeon. Taxonomy (GTDB): domain Archaea; phylum Asgardarchaeota; class Lokiarchaeia; order Sigyniarchaeales; family SOKP01; genus SOKP01. The sequence goes on along the minus strand of CAYUTF010000122.1, from coordinate 2,629 downwards.
CTCATCCCTCAATGTATGTGCCATAATTAATCCTTTCTTATCTTTCATAGCTCTTCCAAATCGATGCATTGATTCAATTAAATACTGTCCTTTATTTGGTTTAGGATAATGAATAGACATATGGATAAACATACCTAACTCACCATTTAACTACTTAGATTTAAATATTAATCGTAATAATTCGAACATTTTTGAAAAAATTAGTTTCATAAAGGGAAAATCCATGAGATATCTTATGACTCTTAGAATTCTATACTTTTTTGGTTTAAAGGTTGATAAAATCTTATCATAAGTAATATTGTGAATAAAGAAGTTTTTATTTAAAAAGGATAAAAGTAGAGAATACGTAATGATTGCTATGATATCCCAAGCTCTCTTGATATGATCTTTTGGATAATTTAATTTTTCTCCCATAGCCATACGAACAACTTCAATAATATGGTAAATTTTTATTTTACTCCTTATTAGCTCCTTAGTAGCCCATAATAGATAAATACAGCCTCCACAATAAGAAACCAACGCTTCAGCTCCAGTCTCTTCCGCTTCTTTAAATTTTTTCATACCATCACTTATTATATCAAATACTATTGAAATATTTTTAATCCAAGATGCTCCAGCACCGAACCCACAACATAAAGAATCTTTTCTATTATGTTTCATTTCAATAATATTGCAGCCACATTTATTTAATATCTCACGAGGGGGTTCCCAATATATCCCTTCTGAGGTCTTAGAATAACAATTATCATGAACAGTTACTGATAAATCTAAGCTATATTTTATACCAATTTCTTTGGAATTTATTTTATCTAATAACCATTGATTGAAATTAATAAAATGCTGACTATGTTCAACCCCCATCTCTTTAGGATGGACCTCTTTAAATATATATTCCACTGCATCCAAGGTTGCGGCAATATTTTTGACTCCCCATGAATCAAAATCCTCTTTTGTTCTTTCTGATATTTTTTGAACAACATCTAAATATCCTCCTTGATAAAGATATGCACCTCCTTCCCATTGGTCAATTCTGTCGATTGGTTTGAAAGAATCAAGTAACTTACTACCTCCAATAATAAATGGAAACAAATGGGTATAATTGCCAATCAAAAGGGGGGTGTCTTCAGGTTTGGGAATATAATGCATCCATTTATATATCCATCTTCGTTCTTGATTTGATAAGAAGATATTGAGTAATTGCCAGATATTTGAGTCCATTGTTGGCACCACGAAACGATATAATGGAGGGGCTCCTCTCTTTTTGTATAAATCGTTCCATCTTTCAAGAATTAACTGATATGGATTTGCATGTTGCGGACAATATAGATTGCATGAGAAACACGTATTACATTTATAGAGTGCATATTTTGATTTTTTCCCTTGAATTAAATTATTAAATTCTAGCTTTGCCTCCTCAATTGGAAGTTGAAGTACAGGGCATTGATGCAGACATTCTCCACATAAGTTACATAAGTCTTCTCTAAAACCAGAGACTCTTTTTGATTTGCTCATTTCTACCATGCCTCTTTATATTCAGGTGGATTTTCAGGAATTCCTTCGATTTTAAAAGTTTTTTTGGAATACAGTTTTGGAAGCTGTTTTTTAATAGCACCCCAGAAAAAGTGTTTTTCCCTATCCTTTTTCGCTTTCTCTGTTAATGTTGGCTCCTCTCCAATTGCCATCTGTATTAATTCAATGATATGGTAAACTTTTATCTTCCTAAAATATAATTTTTTATTACCCCCGAAAGTTGCTAAGCAACCAGCACAATAAACGCAGACTGCATCTGCTTTTGTACTTCTAAAAGCTTTAAAATTTCGCAAAGTGGATGATCTTATTTTGAATGAATGATATGCTGAATCAACTGAAAATCCTGCTCCTATTCCGCAACAACGCATGTTTTCTCTAAATGAATCGGTTTCAATGACTTTAACACCTAAAAAATTTAAAATTTTGCGAGGTAAGTCCATATAATCATCCCCAAACATCTTCGCATAACAAGAATCTTGGATGGATACAGTCATCTCTAATTTCTTTTTAATTTGAATTTCTCCTTTTTGGATTTTATCCCATAAAAATTGAATATATGATGTAATCTCTTCAAATTTGTAGGTTAAACCGTAGTGTGGTAAAACTTTTTTAAAAACACTAGTCCCCGCGGTGCATAATACAAGCAATTTTTTTGGTTTTAAGATATTAAACCATTTATCTAATCTTTTGGTTATTTGATAAAGCTCTTCTGTGTATCCTGTCCTAAATAAAGTCTCACCACAACAATATTCTAATCGACCTCTTATATCTAAATCCTTAAAAAAACTAGCTTGTGTGAGTTCAGCAAATGTGATGATATTACAACCGGGATAAGTTAAAGTATCTCCATTTAAGGGTTCTAAAGAAGCCCAACTCCTAACAAGCTCTTTTGTTTGTTCTGGTAAATGTTCCATTACATAAGAGCGGAAGTTAGGATAATATGGATAAAGAGTCATATAATGTTTTCCTCTTATTTTCAAACCCTCTTTTTTGTATTGCTCATTCCATCGCTTTAAAATAAGACCTGTTGGATGAGCATTCTCAGGACAGTAAAAATTACATGAAAAACAACTCTGACATTCATTTAAAACTTTCTCAG
>CAYUTF010000121.1:0-8098 GCA_964447495.1 uncultured archaeon | reverse complement strand
AGTAATTTCAAAATCGTAGCAGGCAGTTGATCCAAATAACATTTTAAAGTTTGAAGTTCACTCATATTTCTGGCCGAAAAACTAGTAATTTTAAACCATATTACAAAATCTTAATACTTATATTATTATCATTAAATTATTAAAATTTAATATTATTTGTGTTATTTTTATAGTAAGCATAAGATAACTAGAGAATGGATAGTGCTGATGAAGATACTATATGTTGACAGCTTAAACTCAGGAATATCTGGAGATATGTTTCTGGCTGCATTATTGGGAATAGTTAAGGATCCTAATGAGATTCTAAGCGCATTAGAGACTTTAAAACGTTATTTAGATGGTGTTTCACAACTCGAAATTGAATTAGTCACGGTTGAAAGGTCCGGTATATTACTAAATCAGCTTAAAATAAACATGAAAGAAAATAAACATCATAGAACTCCAAAAATGCTTCAAATGGCTTTAAATACATTTTTAAATGAGAATCAATATTCTCAACTAGCACAAACTTATGCAAAGAATGTTTTGGATTCCCTCTTTAAAGCAGAAGCCAGCGTCCATGGAAAGTTAGTGGATAATATACATCTCCATGAGCTAAGCTCAGTAGATACATTAATTGACATTTTAGGAGTTACAAAAGCACTAGAAAATATAGGTTGCTTTCATGAAGATTTTAAAGTATATTGTAGCAGATTACCATTAGGTGGTGGAAAAGTTAAAACTGCTCATGGAATGCTAGCCGTCCCCGCACCTGCAACAGCAAAAATCTTAGAGCATACAGAAATAATTATTCAGAATGGTCCTATTGATGGAGAATTAGTCACCCCTACGGGTGCCGCACTATTAGTTAATTTAATTCCAATTTGTAAGGAGTATTTTGATGGTTTTAAGCTTAAAAATATAGGATATAGTACAGGACAAAAAAATTTCATTGATTTCCCAAACGTTCTCAGAATATTTTTTGGTGAATCTAAAACGGAGATAATAAATTCGTATGAAAATGTCTTTCAAAAATATATGGAAGACGTATGTGTTTTAGAGACCGATGTAGATGACCTCTCAGGAGAAATTCTTGGCAACTTCATAAAAAAAATGGAGGAAGCTGACATCTTGGATATTCAAGTTATGCCAAGTATTACTAAAAAAAACCGTCCCAGTTATGTGATAAGAATACTTTGTAAGCCCAAAATGAAGTTCGATATAATAGAAAAAATGTTTAGAGAAATAGGTACTTTAGGAGTAAGAATGTATACAATTAAAAGAGTATGTATCGAAAGGAAATTAGAACCTGTAAAACTCCTCATAGATGAGAAGCCATTTATAATAAATTATAAAATCTCTTATGTTATGAAAGAAAAAAAAATCCAAATTGTAAATATAAAACCAGAATATGAAGATTTAAAAAAAATTAGTTATGATACTGGTTATACAATTAAAGAAATCCTATTAAAAACTGCTTCAGAAGTAACTAAATTGTATAATAAGAAATCTGATTTAAACACTCTTGAATAAAATTATAGAAAAAAAAAGAGATTTGATAACATCGATTCACCAGGTAAGTTTAATATTTATCGATATTGAATTTTTGAAGAATGTACTCGTCTTCTACCATCTCTTTTGAAAATTCTTTAAGTTGGGAAATTTTCTTTTTTATATCTTTTTCTCTTCTTAATTTCCCTAACTCATGATATATTTCAGCTGCTTCATTAAATGTATTAATACATGTATCATAATTTCCAGAAACTTCAAGATCTTCAGCAAGAAACACTAGTCCTTCAGCGACATCTACTTTTTTACCTAATTTCTTTTGAATCTTTAATGCTTGATAGGAATATTTTAGTCCTTCTGCATGTTCTTTAAACTTTGCGTGTGTTCTCCCAAGAGCTCTTAAAACCATTGCTTCTTCGCTCTTAAGATTATTATCTTGGCAGTATTTTAATAAATTGTTTAAGAATTGAATTAGTTCTGTTTTGCGTTTCGTCTGGGTGCGGTCTAAACTTTCAATTACCTTATTAAAGCTATCTAAAGTATTAAGAACATCTCCAATATCAAAAAACTCTTTAGACTTTTCAAAATTATCTGCTGTTGCGACCATTGGTCTCAACTACATAGTTCTAAATTTTATTTTTTTTATTAGATTTTATATAGAATTAGTATCAATATAGATTATATTAATCTACATATTTATAGTTTTAGGTACGCTTTTTATTAATAAAAAAGGGGGGAAGGTTTAGTAATTCTCACTCACGGCTCGAGTTTAAAATTTGCTAAAATAAGCTTTTGAATAAAGCTTTTTCTAAATTAACCGCCAAAATTATGCCCTAATAATAAAAAATAAAAAAAAAAGGAAATTAAAATATTCCCAATGGCCCTAAGATAGGGCCAAATATGCAGATTATTACAATACAGATGCCGTATATAATACCTACAAACTTAACTTTTTGCTTTTTCTCAGGTAAATCATATACATAGAAAGCTCCTATAAAGAAGTAGAAGTAACCGATTAAAAAGATTAATACTGGGTTATACCAGTTCCACCAAACATATTCCCAAATAAGATAATTTCCCCAGTTTAGCAAAATTTCAACTATTACACAAAAAAGAGCAAATCCTGCAGCCATCACCCAACGATTGGGAAGACCAAACATTTTTTTATTCTTATCTTCTGGTAAAAATTTAGCAAAGATGATACCTGCGATAGAAAACATAAATACTATCTCAATATTCCATCCTATTAAGATAATATATGCACTTGCTCCTGGTGTGGTCCAAAATGCAGAATAATTCGTAAAAGCAAAAACTAAGGCATTCCACAGTTCGTTTATAAAATCTAATCCTAGTACTGTCAATCCTGCGAAAATAGTATTCCAATTCCCAGTTTCTCGTGCTTTCTTAATTTCTACACCGTATATATACAATACAATAGCAAGTAAAGGGATTATATACCAGCCAAAATCGGTATTTAATATCCTAAGTTTTGATAATGCTTCTAAAGAAGCTGGTGTAGGCGTCATTCACATAATCTCTTTATTTTTAATTAGTTAAAAATATAGATTTAGTTAAAAAAAGATTCTATTCTAATTGTATTTATATGTATGCATAATAAAAGACTAAACTAAAAAAAGAATAATAGGGTAAGACTAAAAGATTAATTAGCAATTTTATTTGCTATTAATGCCGCTGAGGCTCCTGCACCAAAACCATTATCTATATTCACAACTAATAATCCTGGAGAACATGATTGAAGCATAGTTGTTAGAGCTCCAATTCCTTTTTCACCTAAACCATACCCGCTTGAAACAGGAACTCCAATCACAGGAATATCGACAAGAGCTGCTACAACTCCTGGTAGAGTCCCCTCCATGCCAGCACACACAATCAGCACCTTAACTCCCTTTTTAATCATTTCACTTAATGGTTGAAAAAGACGATGAATCCCTGCGATACCTAAATCATAACTAGTTAACACTTGGCATCCCATTGATTGAGCAATTACTTTTGCCTCTTCAGCTACGTGAATATCCGAACTTCCAGCAGTAATAATTCCAATAATACCTCCCTTTTTCTCAAAATCAAATTGGGTTGCTTTAATAATTATTGTTTTAGCTAAAGAATTTACTTCAATAATAAAATTTTTATCATGGCTAAATGTTTTTTTAATCAAGTTCAATTGTTCATCCTGATATCGGGAAACAATGGCAAATTTGCTCTTTTCTAAAAATGATTTAATAATCTCAATTAAAATTTCGGGTGATTTATTCGCTGCATATATCACCTCAACAATACCTGTTCTTAATTTTCTAAATATATCCAGTTTAGCTAAATCTCCCACTTCCTCAATAATATTTGCTTTTAAAAGCTTTTCTGCCTCTTCAATAGAATATTTTTTTTCCAATAATTTATTTAATATTTCACGGATATTCTCCATTTTTTCACACCATTTATAGCTTGATACAAATAATGATAGCCATATATTATTTTTAATGTTCTTAAATATAAAATTAATAAATAAAATTAATTACAAGAGCTCAAAAACTTAATCGTATGGTTTAATCCTTCGAATTATAAAATTTACAATCCATTTAATAATTGTTAAAAGGAGCTTTCCAAAAATTTTATACAATCTTCCAAGAAAATAACCCAAAAAGGTTTTAATGGCATTAAAGAAAAATGTTTGCATTCCAAAATAATCTTGAGTTATAGTTTTCTTTCCCTTAAGTATATCACTTTTAAATAAATCTCCATTTAATTTGGGGGAAATTCCATACGATTTTACTTTTTTCCAATTAGAATCGTTAAAATCTAATGCAAACCAATTCTTACCTTCTTTAATCGCTCCCGCATAGCAAAACCAAGTTTTATCACTTAGAATTTCATCTAAAGTTCCATCATCATAAAGTATCTGACCATAAAGGTTAATTGCTCCCATATATCCTTCAAAATTATATGCTTCAATGGCAATTTGGTTTCTTCCTACATGTAATTGCTTGGAAATGTCAAGTAATTTAACTCTCTTAACAATTGGCAGAATAGAGAGAGAAAATCTGCTTGAAACGTTTCCTACCTTATCGCCATTTATATAAATATTCATAAAAGTACTTGCTAATACTTCAATAACTGCTTGCTTAACGGGTTTATTCAAATGAATAATCTTTCTAAAGTAGCGTGGTAAGGGCGGACAGTATTTCTCATGAACCCAAATCCATTCTGAAGGAAGATAAGGTGTTTGAAAGAATATCCCCTGCTGGAGTTCATTGATTTTTTTATCATAACATTCAATTACAAAATCAAATAAATTGAGATTTACTTCTAAGCATGGTCTTTTAGCAGCGCTTAACCATAGTTCTTCATATTTCTTCTTAGTGGAAATGAATTCTTGTCTAACATACTTCAATTTTTGAATAATCTCGTCGATTTCAGTATCTGAAATTACCTTATTCCTAAGCTTATGAGTAATAGTTCCAGAAATCTCAATTTTTAAGCATAATAATCTAGCTAATTCGCAACTAAATCCGATATAGTTAAAATTGTTCCTTTCGAATTTAATTTTATCTTTCAGCTGATTAAACTCTTTAAAAGAAGAGTTCACAATAGACCCAAATTTCTTATATTTTTTAAATGAAGATTTATAATTAATACTCGGAAATGGGTGCTTAAATAAATACATATAGAAAAAAGAGGGCAAGAGAATACTAAAATGGTAATAAAGGGCAACTGAAGATGATAAAGAGATTATTAAATTAGAGAATCTATCCAAATCTGTCCTTTCTATTCCATAAAACAGAAATCCATAATTCTTTAAGAAGTTATAATCATCAAAATCTTGAAAATTCCAAGCAAGAGCCCCTCCATATATCGCTCCGAGAATCTCATTTTCTCTAAATGAGTAATAGCGAAAATCACCCCATGTAGAATTTAAAAATCCAAGACAGCCCTTATCTCTAAATATAAAAGCCTCTCTTACCATAGAATATACATTTTTTGAGGAGTTGATGAAATCTGGGAAATGTCTTTGCCAATTCAACATGGAGGGGCTAATTATAACTTTGTAGCCTGCGTTAATAATTTTTTTAATTTTTGGATACTTTTTACGAGGTACGTAATCCCATTGCATAAGGATATAGTCTTTTCTTAAGGATTTCAGGATTTTTTCATCATTAACAATTATGTCATCATAAATAATAATATTCTCATTACCAAACTTAGTAACTATTTGGTATAAATTCTCATAAAATTGAAGGTACAATTGACTTTTTCCTATTTTTGAAACCGACTCCTTTGATCGATATTTGCCTAAATCAAAACTCTCATCACAGCCTACATGGAAATATTTTGCAGAGAAAGATTTGCTTAATTCAGATATTTGGTTTTCTAAAAATGGATATAAATCTTTGTTTTGAGTATTGAAGCATTGGGAGCCCGGATATTCTCCAAGGGATTCATATTTTTCATGAGTCAAAATATTATCCACATGCCCAAGAGACTCAAAAATAGGGACAAATTCAATAAATCTCTCCTTAGCAAAATCATCAATGTTTTTGATTTCTTCCTTAGTTAATGCTCCCCTTCCCTTCCCAATTTCAGGATATTTAGGGTGAGAAAACATATCTTCTATATATATACAATAAAAATTCATTTTATAATGACTTAATATATGTAAAACCCGTTTAGCATTATCAGTGGTAAACACTTGTCCACGAGAGATATCTTGGGCAATACCTCTTATCATAAAATCAGAAGTATCTCGAATAATTAATTTAGGGACAGCAAGATAGTCAGCTTTAGAGTTTTTTAACTCATTCTTTTCAGAAAGTGACAAATAGTTATTTTTTAGAATTTGAATTAATGTCTGGAGTCCATAAAATAATCCTTTTTCATAATTACTATAAATAACAATAGTATTTTCTTTAATAATCAAGTTATACATATCCTCAAAAGGAGAGTCTAATAGCGGAGGCAAAGATAAGCTTATATCATCATTATAGTTAACTTTTTCTTTTTTATAAGATTTTTCAGTAATTTGAAAACTTGAAATATTATCCAAATATTCATTTAAGTCCTTATAGAATAAATTTGGTGAATCAACATTATGGAAAGTAATATAACTTTCAGTATTTAATAGGTATGATTCCATTCCATCTTGAATGAGTTCTTTTGGATTTGGAAGAAGTGTTAATTTAAGTTCAAATTCAGATTGTGAATCCTTCAGTCCTTTAATAGAAATAAGTTTATATTGTTTTACCATTGATATAACTCAGCTTGAATTGTTAAATAATACAAGTATTGGATAATTTTAAATTTAGAAAGTTTTTGAGAAAAAAATATTAACTAATCAAAAATTAATTGATTATAACTCAATTTCAATTAATATTTAAAATAAATTAGAAATAATTTAAAAGATACAAAATTTATCCAGAGTGATGAAATAAATGAAAATAGATTATACGTCGTATAAGGATGTCGATTTAAAAGGCAAAAAAGTATTAATTCGTGTGGATATTAATTCCAATATCGATACTGAGACGATGCAAATCAGAGATTCACCTAGAATTCGAGCATTAGTGCCAGCGCTAAATGAATATTTTAAAGATTGTGCGGTGATTCTTTTAGCCCATCAATCAAGACCAGGAGATGCCGATTTTACCGATTTAGATATACATGCAAAAGAAATTGAAAAAGAGCTTGGTCGCCCCGTTAAATTTGTAAAAGATATCTATGGAGATTTAGCTATAAAAGCAATTAAAGCTCTAAAACCTGGTGAAGTGTTGGTTTTAAACAATGTTCGGAAATTCGAAGGGGAAATGAAAAATTATAAAGACTTTTCAGAAGCAGAAAACACAGTGATGATTAAAACACTTTATCCTTTAGTTGATTATGTTATAGTAGATGCTTTTGGAGCGGCACATCGAGCCCATGCTTCGATCGTGGGATGGCCTAAAATGTTGGCAGGGCCCATAACAGATTTAGAATTGGCTAATTTAAAAAAAGTTGTAGAAAATCCAGACAGACCAATGGCGATGCTTATTGGAGGAGCAAAAGCAATAGATAAATTTAAAGCTATGAAGTATAATTTTGATGATGATAAGTTAGATTATGCCCTGTGTTCCGGTTTAACCGCAATCTTGATTTTTGAAGCTTTAGGTAAAAATATGGGTGAACCAAATCATAAAATAATTGCTGAAGATTTGGAACAAAATAAGGAAATGATATTAAACACATATAAGAAATATAAAGAGAAGATTTTATTACCTGAAGATTTAATTATTGATGATAATGGGAAAAGAAAAGTAATAGCAATTGATGAAGCAGGAACTTATAATGCCACAACGGGAGATATTGGACCAAAAACCATTAATACATTCAAAAAAGTATTAATGAAATGCAAAACCATAATTGCTAACGGCCCACCAGGGATCTTTGAAAAGGAGGTTTTTAGAAAAGGTACTTATGAAATGGTGGAAACAATGGTAGAAGCTACTCGAAAAAATAAGGCTCTTACTATCATTGGAGGAGGGGAAATGGGCGCTGCTGCCTCAATGGCTGGTTTAGCAGACCAAGTTTCCTTTATATCCACTGCAGGAGGCGCAATGTTAGAAAT
>CAYUTF010000120.1:0-8227 GCA_964447495.1 uncultured archaeon | reverse complement strand
AATTATCAACCAACCTTAATAGGAAGGGTATTTTCGGGTACATTCGACCTATCCGATACGATATATTTAGTCACTGGAAGAGAAAAACAGCGAGTAAAACGATTGGGTGTTATGGAAATTACCGATATTCTTGATATTCCTCGAGTTCCTGCAGGAAATCTATTTGCGTTATATGGTTTTATGTGTCCTTCAGGAGAAACGTTTATATCCGCAGAAGATTTGCCAAAGGATAAAGAAGACCAAGAGAAGATTCCTTCTTTCGAAAAAATAAGTTATGCATGTGAAGCTGTGGTATCAAGGAGTATTAAACCCCATGACCCACAAGATTTAGCTAAACTAGGTGATGTTGTTCAAAGATGGATCCAAGCAGACCCAACTGCAGAGTTCCGACGTAATCTTGAATCTGGCGAGTATATCTTGAGTGGTATTGATCCTTTACAGATAGAAATCTTGGTCAAACGTATTAATAATTTAGTAGCGATTGACGTCGGAGAGCCAATAATTGTCTATAGAGAAAAAATAAACAAGAAAAGTAGGGATGTTTATACAAAATCAACGAATACCCATAACCGAATTCTTCTCCATGTAGAACCAGTAGATGAAAAGACCCAAAAGTTATTGGAATCTGGAAAAATTACCCAATATATGAATGAAAAAGACCGAGCAGCTTTATTTAGGGATGAAGCTGATTGGGATGCTAAAGAAGCTAGAAGAATTATCGATATTTATAATGGTAATTTATTAGTCAATGGTGCTTCTGGTTTACAGAGATTTGATCGCATTAAAAACGATCTCATCAGTTCATTTAGAAATTGGTTAAGTGAATGCATTATAGCAAAAGAACCAGCGATGGGAATTAAAGCAACCTTTACAGATTTAGTGATTCATGAAGATCCACGACACACTCAATATGCCCAAACCGCAAGTATGACTTATTCTGCGCTTTCAATTGCAATGTTACAAGCTGACCCACATTTATTTGAACCAATTCAAAGAATTGATGTAAAAACGCCACAAGGTAGCGAAGGTGGAGTATTAGCAACCATAAACAAGCATCGGGGGCAAGTAAATAACGTTATTCCTGAAGGAGAGTACGTGAGAGTACGAGGACAACTTCCTGCTGCAGAGTTAATAGGTATCGCCGATGAGATTCGAGGTACAACACAAGGAAGAGCATTTTTTGGATATGAATTTAAGGGTTTTGAAAAAGTACCCTCTAGTTTAGAGGAACCTTTAATTATGGAAATTCGTAAAAGAAAAGGTATGCCAGAAACGATGCCATCAGCAGATAGTTGGTTGCGTTTCTTATATAAGAAAACCTAAATTTTTGTCTTCTTTAATTTTATTTTAATTATCTTCATTTTTCTGCCCTAATATTAAATGAGTATCAACTAATTTAGACATAATTTCAATAGTATTATTAAAATCAATATTTCAATCATTACCAACAATGTATCTTCGAGAGTCACGTTGTTTAGTATCATTTACTTGTAAAGTAAGAAATTTTGAAATTTTTTTATGGCTATATTTCTTCGGATTATGAGACATAATGCTAAAAAAAACTACTTGAATTTTTGAATCTAAATAAATTATGATTTAATGATCTTAAAATTTAAAGAATCAAATAGTTATTATTAATATTATACAGTAAAAGTGAATAAGGAATAACATCAATAGTTTATCATGTCTGAGAATCCAGAAGAATCTCAATCTAATAAGGAACTTAATTTAAAAGATGAGGAAGACGCGTCTCAGGAAGATGATCTAGAGACATACTTAAAGGAATTTAAATCACTTGAAACCGATTTTTCTGATCTTGAAGATATAGATATGGAAGAATTACTAGACATGCAAGAAGCTATATCTAAAGTTCGAGAGAGTGAAAAAGCTAAACCTGATACCAAAAAGGTAGAAAATTTTCTTAAATCGGATAATTTTGATTTAAGTAGAGAAAAAGAGGATTATTTATCACAAAGAAAAGCAATGATCGCTGATTTTTCTGATCTTGAAGAAATAGATTTAGATGAATTAAAAGATATGCAAGACGCAATTGACGTGGTAAAACAAGAAGAAAATTTAGAAGCAGCAGAAAAAGGCGGCACTACAACTTCTATTAGTACTATTAGTAAAGAACTCGAGGAACGTATAAAGCAAGAACTTATTGAAAGGAAAGAAGAGAAAGCACATATAATCATAACTCCCGAGAAATTTCTGGATTATATTAAAGATAAAAGAGATAAAATTTGGTACCATGCATTATTTTATATTTTATTTAATACTGAAGATTATACTGCTAGTAAAGAGCTACTATACGAGATGTTAAAAGAAGTAACCAGTAAGAGTCCAATTGATCCAATCCCTGAGCATCAATTCTATTTTGGACTAGGCTACATTTTGAAATTAACTTTAAATGATAAAAAAGTTATTAGATATTTGAAGGGAGGCAAATTTAAGCTTAATATTGCGGTGAAAGGTCTACAGGAAATTTTTACAGAATCAGGAGAACCAATCAGCACTCGTCCCATCATTAAAGAAGAAGAAAAGAAAAAAATGTTTAAGAACTTTTTAGATGATGATTTTCAAGACATTTAATACTTTTTTCATTTAATCAACTAGTTTTGAACCACATTTCTTGCAGAAATTACTTGTTTTGTCATTTGGTTGACCACAATGAGGGCAATATGTAGTAGGAGCTTGATCAGTCTTCATCCAATCCATTTGTTTGATAGTCCTAAACATATTTAAGAAATTAGGATCTTGATTACGAATTAACTTCATAGGAGTACATCCCATTTCTATCGCCCATTTTTTCATAATACCCTGAGGTTTGAGCCACTGCATACCGTAACCAAATTGAAGATTTACTTCAACACTAACATATGTCATAGCTTCTTGAGAGTTATATCCAATATTCATTAGATAAGTCTCTCCGTACGACATCGCCGAAATGTCACGCTTGATTCTTAACAAATAAAATAACTTGTTTTCAGATTCTTGCTTTTCAACTATTGAACCTCGATTGTCCCTCCAAAAGTTTAAAGTTCTTTGTAATACGCCCTCTAATGGTGCGTTTATTTTATAAAATCCAAATTTATGGCCCATATTTAACACTAATTTATTACATTAAAAAGATTAATCAAATTACATTATATCAATAGTAAAGTTCATATTAAAAAATCTTATTACAATTTCTTAATCATCTTTATTATTGAAAGGGAATATAAGCAAATTATATCTGAATTAATGAAAAGTTCGAGGTTAATGTTTTTTGAGTGCTAAATCTTCCTTATTGGTAATCGGAAATTCTAATGTTGGGAAAAGCTCAATTACTCGGCTATTAGTTTCAAATCCTAAGGCATTTAAAGGTAAAAGTGGAAAAAGTCCTGGAAGCACCTTATTAATTAAACCTGTATTTCAATCAAACATGGCGTATAAAATCGTGGATTTGCCCGGATTTGGATATATGAAACAAGCGAGTAAAAGACGTGAAGAACATATAAAAAGTAAAATCGTTGTTCATATAGAGAAGCATCATCAAGATTATTTTTTAGCTCTCTTAATTCTAAATATTTTGAGAATTGAAGATGAGATTCAAAAATATCATATTGAAAATAAAGAAAGTATCCCCTTAACTTTTGAACTGATTACTTTTTTAAGAGAATTTGATATTCCGGTTTTAATATTACTTAATAAAATAGATAAACTTTCCATTTTAGATAAAAACAAAAGAATTTCTTTATTGGCGGATGCCGCACAAGATTATAATATTCCTATTTCTGAATTTAAGGATATAGATGAATTATCTATGACATATATCCCGTATTTAGAGTTTTCAGCACTTAAAAAGACTAATTTGCATAATTTAAAAAAAATTATTAAACACTTCTTGATTTAAATTCGCTTCTTTTTATTAACAATTATCAGCAATTATATCTCTAAAATCCTCTTAATCTGATCTTTTAATTCCAAATATTCTGTGACAATAGGAAATTGAGAAAACTCTTCACTCACATTTTTTGGAGGGCGAAAGAGTATACCAAAATCCGCTTCTTTTAGCATTTCTATATCATTATACGAATCACCAACAGCGATAACATTGAAATTCATCTCTTTTAATTTCCTAGTAGTAATCTTTTTCATATTTTGCAAACGTAAGCTATAATTAGTTATTTTGCCTTCCTCGTCGGTCTCAAGATTGTGGCAGAATAAGGTATAATCTCCAAGAGCCCTTACTACCGGTTTAGCAAATTCTATAAAACTATCGGTAAGGATAAGAATTTCGGAGTAGTTATGGAGCCACCTCAAAAATTCTTTTGATCCAGGAAGGGGACTCATTCCTTTTATAATCTTCTGAATTTGATTTAAGGAGATATCATTTTCGTTTAGAATTTTAATTCTCCTTTTCATTAATTTATCGTAATCGGGTTCATCCCGAGTAGTAAGTTTAAGATTTTCTATTTTAGTATATTCTGCGATATTTATCCATATCTCAGGTATTAATACTCCTTCTAGATCTAAACATGTAACAAACATGAATTTGAAAATGAGTGATTACTTAAATTTTTTAAAATTCTATTTCAAAATCTTCATGGAGTGATTTTAGGGTGTAGTTATCTTGGGATTTCTATCTTTATCCCAATTTACTGCAAATAAGAAATCCCTACTTGCTTCATTTGTATATATTAGTGGAAAATTACCAATTTCTTCAAATTTATATGCTATTTTTTCTAAATAATCATAATCTGGGAAATAATATTGTGGTGGTTTATCTTCTTTCACTCTTTCACTAATCATTAATGCTTTAGCTTGAAGTGTAAAACCTTTAATCTCAAAGAAATGAGGATTTGCCTTGTTGATAAGTCTTACATACTCCTCTATTAGAGTATCATTTAGATTTAAATTTTTAACAGCAGTTAATCTAACGAGTGTTCGACAGGAGAGTGAATTAACGATATCAAGAGTGTCCATTAGATTTTTCCAACTATTTTTCATTAATGGGCGACAAACTTTTTTATACATTTTCTCATTCGGAGCGGCTAGTGTTATATATAACTGTGTTGGAAGAGAATCCATATTGCTTATTACTTTTGGTAGAGTTCCATTTGTGACGATAAAGGATGTCATATATCTGTTTCTAAATTCCTGAACTAGGCCGCTAATATTAGGGTATAACAGAGGTTCTCCATCAAGAGATATAGCCGCATGGTTGGGATTAATAGCTTCGCTATGAGCTTGCATTATCTCATCGGGAGTTGTCAATTCTCTTTGAATTAAAGTCTCAACCTCTTCTCTTGAATCTATGCAACAAGAAATTTCAGATTCAAGCTTAAAATTTTTTAGAGAAGAATCGGTAGTAATTAAAAATCTCTGATTTTTAAGGAGGTTTATCGCACGTTCAATCTTATTTTTACTTAAATGGAGTGTTTTGGAAAGAGTATCGATACTTTCAACATTATCTTTAATAAGCATATAATATAAAATATCTACCATTATCTCGTAGTTATCCAAATATCTTCTGAGCGGTAAATGATTTCTTATTATATCCTCATGGTGATGAAGCATATCATCTACTAATTCTTTAGGCTTATCAGGTTCTACCAAAAAATCATGACCTAAACTGCCTAATTCGATATCTCTCCAACAGAATACGCATTGATGGTTGCAAAAAGGCATCGACGGGGAATTCTGTAAACATCTATGGCTTTGAATTCCGAACACACCTTTATAGCAATTTCGATTATCTCTTCCTGTCATTAGTCGTTGTTCAAGCCAGTGACATGGTTTAATTGCAGAATGTTTATTCTTTCCTACTATTCGGTATATTGTTTTAGTATATTTTTCCACAAACTCATTTGTAATCTTATTTTCAACGATATATTTATTCGTCATAAAAAACTTCTCCTTCTGATTCCCGAGTATCACACTAACGTATAATTATAGATAAATGTATTTTAATAAAGTATTAAAAATTATTATTAACAATTATAAGTCATATAGTAATTAGAGAACTACTTATAAATTATAACTTAACTTAAATTAAAGATTTAAACCGATAACTATGTTGAACAAGCTTAAAAGTGAATTACTTAATTTTGGTTTAAAATTCATCAATGTTGATGAAAAAATAGTTAGGATGATACTAGAAACCTCCTCTTCTAATATCAACGAAATTGTAATCTTACCCGCAGTTAAAATGGTAATGAAAAAAATTGTGCGCAAACTCGATCAAAAAATAGTATACGGACGAGTATATAATGGAAAGTTAAATGGAGTACGAGTGAGTGTCATTTGTTCCGAAATAGGCTGTCCAAATGCTGCTTTCGTAATGGAATGCTTAAAACGATGCAAAACTAAGGTCCTAGTTAGAGTCGATTTTTGCGGAGGGGTATCGACTAATGATAATTCCATAAATATAGGAGATATATTAGTTCCCCATTCTGTATTTTGTGATGATGGTACAAGCCCTCAATATATCCGAACATATCCCTCTTTAATCAATCAAACTCAATCAATTAAAAACCCGTTGATGACATCCCAGAATATGATATTGGGAAATAATAACGTTATTATTGCAAAACCAAATGAATTATTATACGATATATTGAAAAAAGAGGCTTTAGAATATAATAGAGATAGAATAAAGTTAGGCAAGTTATGGACTACCGATGCTCTTTTCTGTGAAAATTTTGAATTTATGAGAAACTTACAATCCTTAAATATTAGTGGGATTGATATGGAATCTTCAATCGTATTTTTACTCGGTCTTTTATATAACATAAAATGCGCATCAATTCTTTCTGTATCAGATCTTCCAGGGCATCCTCAGTATGATTTACTCCATTCAAATGAACTTCATCCAGATATGGAAAGAGGAATAGATAATGCTATTAAAATCTTAATTAGTTCCTTACCAAAAATCCAATCAATACTAGGTTAAGCGATATTTCATTTATTATAATCCTTTAAGGATATCAGAAAAATCAGGTTCCTTGAAAAATTGATTATAAATTTTTAATAATTCAATATTAATTAAGTGAATTTTCTCTCCTTTTTGGTTTTTAGTAGTTCTTACCAGATCTAATTCTTTTAATTTCTTCATATGATATTGAATTGTCCCAGAATATACATCCAAGGTATCTCCTATTTTAGATATTGGTACAGATTCATCTTTAAATAATTCAATTATAATTTTAGGAATAAGCGGATTGGAAAAAACCACTTTATATTTATCATAATCCTCAGGGATATCTGCTAAAAAATAATGAAGGGATTTTCCTATTTTCTTTGAACGTATTAATCTAAATCGTTCTAAGGTCATAATATGTTTTAAAAAAGGAGTTCTGGTGATATCCAATGCATTTTCAATTCTATCATCTCGCGCATGAATTCCCGGATTTTCCTTAATAAATTCAAGGATTTTTATTAATTTCTCATTCTGGAGTATTTCAAGTTTTGTTCTTCTTTCATTCGTCACAATCCAATTTTTTTCTTCTAACCCTCTTATTGCTAAGAAAAGCTCTTCCTTACTATAACCTTTTTGATAAGCTAATTTAGCAATACATTTTGCATAAAGTTTTTCAATTATCGGGAATTTCTGGAATTCTGCTTCAGAATCAACATCTAAATCAAATTCGGCGTCATATCTTTTCAGTTTCAAGATTTCTTCGGCAATTTCTAATACATCTTTCTCAGTTTCAGTCAATTCGTCTAAGGATAGTGATATCTCCGGTTCTTCATCTCTTCTTTTCTCTTTTTCTTCGATTGGAGTGAAATCTAAACGCCTAAATTGACTTTCCTCTAACATATCCTCTCCTTGTGAATCCTTTGTTTCTCTTCTTTTTTCTAACGACATTTTAATTCGAAACTTTATCTAATTCTATATTTAGGCATTCTTTTCTAAAAAATGAACAAATTCCACTTGTTCATCATAATCCATGAACTTTAACTGTTCAATAATCTTATCATAATACTGGGGTTTTATATTAGGTAATTTTCTAATCCTCTCAATTAACTTAAGTGGTAACTGTCTATATAAATCTATAATAGCACGTATATACTTTTCTTGCTCTTGTTTATTCAAAAATGCGAGTTCCTTTAATAACTGATCTCTTTCTTCCTTAGGGATTTTTAATTCCTTAATTTGTTCACGTAAATCTTTTGAAAGAACGTTAAAAATCTTTGAAAAATATTCTCTTACTAATTTCTTATCTTTTTCGTTCTTTACGGG
>CAYUTF010000119.1:0-8312 GCA_964447495.1 uncultured archaeon | reverse complement strand
AATGATTGGGATGCTCCTTGGTGGAAGAAGATGATACTTGACTCTGCCTATGACCCTATGATGTGGCTAGGATGGGGAGGAGTAGCAGCAGTAGGCAGGAAACTATCTACAGCTGCATTACCTAGAGGACTAAAATGGGCTGGAACTAGAATCGGTACTATGATGGTAGCACTTGAGCAAGGATACTGTTCTGGTATGGATGCTATCTTCAAAGCTGGAGTGCAGGTAGTTGCTGCTCCTATCAAGAGTGCATTCTGGTTAACTGGTGCAGGATATACTATCCCCAAGACTCTTACTCAGATGTCAAGAAACTTTGCTAGAAAGAGTCTGATGGACTTCAAGGCAGTATTGGATAGAGCATTTCCATCTGTAAAGAATCTTGGTGGCTTAACAGCTAAGGATATTACTGATACTGCTGAAGCCTGTATAAAAGCAGCTATCACTAGACCTATGGAAGGTAATGACCTGATGGTCAGAGCAGGAGCTAACCTGCTAGAGTTTGGATATCTGGATGATATAGCTATATCCAAGATGCTGAAGGATGTAGCAGGAGATATATTAGTAGATACCAGTAGAATGGCTAGAATAAATACTCTCATCCTAGACTCATTCAGTGGGCAAGGAGAGAGAATAACTGCAGGCAAGATTATATCAGAATTAGGTCGGGAGGCTACTGAGGAGTCTGTTACTAATCTGGCAGCTAAGATAACCAAATTCAAAGATTCTATAGTCAAGAAGTCTATATCTTCTATCAAAGGAACTACTCCTAAAGAAATGCTTATGTCCATATTCAACAAGTCAGAGGCTACCAGATATGCTAACCTTCACAGCCCACTTACACAGTATATGCAGCAGGCTGGTAGGTCAGCATCATGGCATAGTAGAGTGGCTGATAGAATCTTATACTCCTCAGCTGTAGTATCATTGGAGAGAAGATTAGTAATGCCTATAGCTAGATGGCAGCTACTATTCTTCAATTTTGGTCCTTGGAACTATGCTGAGAATATGATGAGAAGTTATCTTGGTGGAGCTGAGATAATGCATCCTAAGGCTTATGGTGGAGTAGCAGAAACTAACCGCTTATTCAGAGGACTATCCAATGCTCCTTATGAGGACATACTATTTGAAAGAGGACAGGTCAGGCTAACACAAGCCTTCATAGACCCTCAGACAGGAACAACAGCAGTATTCAAGGGAGGTAAAGTTCCATTCATAACCAGAGATGTAGTGATACCTGAGAAGATACCTTTCATGGGAGGTAAGAATCTTGGTATTAAGATGAATATAGGTGGAAAGCAATTCTACATCGGTAGCTTCCAAGATATCTATGATATGTGGGCTTATCTTGGTGCTAATCAAGTAGCATATGACCAGCAAGTTCATTTCCTAAAAGCCTTACAGGAAATTGCTCCTGATGATATGAAGGCTATAGGAGACATCATTGATGCAACTAAGCCTATGCTGGATGATATAGCTAGTATAACCAAGCATGATGCTAATGATATAGTTAGGGAATTGAGATTAGAAATCATAGGTGGAGGACCTGAAAGTGTTAGGCAGTTTTCTGACATAGATGTTCTAACTTTCCAGCGAAGGCATATTAGTAATGAAATCAACAAAGTAATGGATAATCTAACTGACATTCATGCTGTTACTAAGATTGGCATAAGGGATGAAATACTTGATGGCAAGATGTTTGTCAGAGGTACTGATGGTATAGATGATAGGATGGCTGCCTGGCTAGCATCTGAGCGAGAGATGAATATAGCTAGCTTAGCCAACCAGATTGATGCTCTCCAGCAAGAAGCTAAGCTATTTGCATCTAATCCTCCTAGAAACATGGATGATTTCCTTGGTGATATGCAGAATATAACCTCTCATGTAGAGGCAGTTGGAGAAACTATCCATGATTACAGGAGGATAACAGAGCTGAGGAAAGTTAAGCTTAATCCTGCTGACTTTGATAACTTTGAGGTGGGAAGTGCTAAGATGCTGTCTCAGTATATGGATACAGCAGAAGAGAATCTGACAAAGCTATTGAATCAGTTGAAAGATAATGCTAGGCTAGTTGGATTGGATAAAACTCAGCTAGCTCGTCTATCTGACCTTGAATCTATTACCCGTCTTGAGCTTGATAACATCCTATCCACCAGAACCAAGATTGCTGAAGTTGAAGCTATCATTCCTACTACTCCTAAGAAACTTCGTAATGATAGATTCTGGCTACAACAGAGAGCACAGAAATCAGCCATCTGGGATGAGTATGATTCTCTATCCCGTAGGCTAAAATCTATGAGATTATCCTCCAGCAGAAACTTCCTACTTTCAGTGGATAAACCATTCTATGTTCCTGACTTTGTTCCAGAGGTAGTAGGAGAATTAACTCCCAATCATCTAGCTTATCTTTATGGAGTAACAGGAGATGACCTATATCGTGGACTTACTAGAGTTCAGCATAATATAACAGTGAGACCTAGGGAAGACTTTATCCTCCACACCAAAGACCAGGCTAATGCTTATGCTGCTAAGTTAGGTAAGACTGCTGAGCAGTTAGGCTTCACTGATGAAGCTATAGGAGAAGTCTATGACCAGATGTGGAGGAGTCTAGGTATCAATCCTAATATACTAACTCCAGATTCTCCTACAGCATTACAGCTAGAGGAGATTAGGCAAGAATTATATAGGATGTATGCTTCATCTAAGATTCCTGAATCAGATGTTATCAAGTGGAGGCAGTATATAAATAGAGTAGCAGATGATGTATGGAATTTGGATGTATATAAGGGAGCTATGGCTGTTCCTGAGCTTGAGCTTAAAGCAATAACTACAGATGTTGGAGAGGGATTTGAGATTTTCTCTAAGGGCAAGTCAGTTGGAACTATAAGCTATGGTACTACTGAGGGATTAGGAATAAAGAATGGGATGATGATAGGGAGAATAGAAATTGCAGAAAGTGCTAGGAGACAAGGATTTGCTACGCAGGCTATTGATAGATTATTGTCAGATGCTGAATCTAGAGGACTAACTCTATATACAGGAATCCTTGAGCCAGACGGAGTTAAATTATTCAATGCTCTTGAGAGTAAAGGTATTATCAGACTAACTCGAGCTAAGCATACAATGCTTGGTTTAACTGTTACTAGAGGAAAGGCTACTGTTCCTCCTATAGCTCCTGTAAGAGCTGGAGTATCTGGAACTCCTGCCTGGTGGTCTGCTAAGGAAACTGCTATGACTCAGGCTCGTGAGATGCACAAGCTAGCCTATCCCACCTATGATGATGCAAATATCATAGATGAGACTATGAGAGCACTATTCCCGTTCTGGAACTATGAGTTATTCAGATGGAAGTGGTTGCCTAGGACATTCATGCGGACTCCTGGTACTTTATCAGGAGTAGCTAGATACATAAACTATACAGATTCTGGATATACTCCTGTCCCTGGCACTGACCTACAACTAAATATCCTCCGAGGCTCTATCTTCATGGGAGGATTGAGAAGCTTCTATCTCCGAGACTTCCCAGAATACCATGATGCTATACCAGGTATAGAATTCTTAGACTATATAGGCAGAGCAGGATTCTTTCCAGGCATACATGTTATGGGACCTATCGTGGGTATATCTGCTCTAGCCAGTGGAACTAAACTACAATGGGGAGAATTAGCTCCTGCTTGGGTAAAGACTGGTCTCAGCGCATTAAGAGCATTATCTCCTGAGCATATAGGCAACATACTAGACATCATCTACCCTGACCGCTTCAGGGATTATTTAACCATGATGGAACTAGCCAGTATGGGATATGATGGAGATGAGATATGGAATAAGAAACAGCAAGGACAGAAGCTGACTGAAGAGGAGGAGAAACTTTGGCTACAGGCTGTCAATAAGGTTGATGGTGTTAAAGGTATCCTTATGAATCAGACAGGTCTATTCAGAATCCGCCCTCAGGAATTTGCTACCCTCCGTAATGAGATGAGATTAGCTATTGAAGAAGCCACTGGTGTTCCTGTAGCAACTCAGGAATGGATAGACAAGATGTATCCTGTAACTGGTAAGAGATTTACCGACTACTTCCATCTGGACATCCAGCAGCAGTCATTACTATATCAGTGGGAATCTTATAGGAGATACCAGAATATCACTACTCCACTATATCCTTCCAGCTGGCAGGCATTAGACATTAAGATAAGTGAATACTATAATGAGCTGGAGAAAGTGTATAACAATGCTAGATATAATGGGATATATAAGGATGGTGAGCTAATCCAGCCTAGCATAATGGAACTTAACCGACAGCTGGTAGAAGGTATCATAGGTCCTGACCAGTGGAGAGCGCAGCGTAGTAATATTCAGCAAGGATTATCAGAAGCAGCCAGAGTATTAGGAGAATCAGCCGCTTATGTAGATGTGCCTAAGTCATTTGAAGAGAGAGCAAAGCTGTTAGAGGAAAGAGGTATAGTTACCCCTACTCAAACACCTGACCAGGAGTTATTATATTATTACTATGAGCTAACACCTGAACTTAAGTATAACTGGGAATCTGACAGAATGGAGCTGGATTATGATACTTACTATGCTTATATAGATGCACTACTAGAATCATTAAGTCCTACTCAGAAGGAAAGATTCTTACAGCGAGTCCAGAATGATTGGACTCCTATGGAAGTCCTCTACTGGAACTTCAGCAGAACCTATGCTAGACCGTATAGGAATCTCAGAAGCATAGTACTGAATGAGTATACTGATGAGGAAAGACAGCAAATCCGCAGATTTGAAGTAGCTACAGGAGCAGAACATAACGCACTGTTAGAAGTAGTAGGCTCTGATGGTATGAAACTTATCTCAGGATTTCAGAAGAAACTTAGAGAAGCTAGGATGAGACTGAGAATGCTTGACCCTGAGCTTGATGCTTGGCTATCATTCTTTGGAACTACTACTAACCTGCTATCTACTAAATCTAAAGAAATCTATAATAATCTGAGAGAACAGTATCTCACATCATCAATGATTGGAGAAATCAGATAATATACAATTATGGCAATGGTTTATTTTGTATCCTTGACATCGGTTACTATGTGTGTTATCCTAATATAAAGGGAGGTTATCATGACTATAGAGAATCAGCCTACTGATGCTTCTGGTGGCAATCCTGACCAGACACCTGCAGCTCCTGTTACTCCTACTCCACAAGTAAAGGAGCCTAAGGTAGAAATCAAGGATGGTGCTACTTTCCTAGATGGAAAGAAGGTTGTTCCTGAATCTGACCTGATTGCTGCTAAGAAGGGTTTAGAATCTCAGCTTGAAACTGCTCAGGCAACTCATAACCAAGCTATAGATGCTATCAGAGTAGAGTTGTCTGCTGAGCAGCAAAAGGCTGCAGACCTAAACGCTCAACTAAAGCAAGCCCAAGAAAATGCCCAAGGGAAGGGTGTAGCCTCTGATGATGAGGTTACGAGAATCAAGACAGAGAGAGATGAAGCCTTAGCAAAGGTAGAGACACTGACTGCTGATGCAGCTAGTGCTCTGGAGCATCGCAGAGCATTATTGGTACTGAAGTATAATGTTCCTGCTGATAGCTTAGCAGACAAAGATATGAAAGCTCTTGATTCTTTTGAGGAAGCCTTAAAGGCTTTATCAACAAGCAGAGGAGGCAGTCCTGGCAACTACGCTGTAGGAGGAGCAGGAGGCGGAGCAGAGCCATTATCTGCTATGGAGAGAGCTACTAAGATTATTGAGAATACTCCTGTGCGTGGTGTCAGAAATGCTGAACCTGCAGCAAAATAATTTAGTAAAGGAGAAATATCATGGCTGATTCAGGTGGACATTGGAACAATTTGGCTGCAGCTCAGAAGCTGACGCAGTCAATGAAGATTCCTGGCGTCTTTGAAGAAGATATAAAACGCAATAACCCTCTGGAAAGGGTAACTGTTGGTCAGGCGGCTCACAGCGGACTAAAAATAGAATGGCTAAGAGAAATTCCAGCTAATGTTGCTACTCTTGAAGCTGCTGTAACTGACCTAGATATTGGTGAGCAGCTGTCCTGGTCTGAGGATGTAGACTATGAAGAGAAGGAAATGACTCTTCGCAGAAGCTATGTCCAGAGGAAGCTTGACCACTTCCTACCTGGCATCTATGGCACTTACACTAACTATGAGGCTAGGACGCTTCTGGAGTGTGAGAAGGCTATGAAGCGGAAGATTGGTGCTAGGATAATCTACGCTGACAACACCTACGGGTCTAGCAAACAGTTTGATGGACTACATGCACTGGCTGCTGAACATGGAGCACCACTAGCTACTCCTTGGGCAGCTGGAGGTAATGACCCAAAGAATCTGGATGCTAATGAGGTTGGTCTGTCACTAGCCTTGCTCAGGATGCAGGTGGATGAGATGAAGCATGGTGTGGATGAAATCTGGGCTCCTTTTGAAATCATCCGCAGAATGGATGCTGCCTATCAGGAGAAGGGATTTGCTGGACTAATGACTTCTACTGCTGGCAATCTTGGATTCCTGACTCTAGGCTATAATGAGCTAGGCAAGCGTGTCTTATTCTGGGATGCTATTCCTATCATAAGGACTGACTACCTGGTGAAGGAAGAGGCTAATACTGGTACTGGTTCATCCACAGATGCTAGAGCACTATACAGCTCAACTGGTATGTACTCGCTATTCCTAATCAAGCATGGCAATGTGCTGAATCAGGAACCTGGACTAACCTATGCTTATGGTGGAACTGAAGGTATGGGAGATTTCTACAAGTTAGTAAGATTTCCTGAGCTGGAAGATTATGATGCTGGAGGTATTAGGCTAGTCAACTATGGAGCTATGCTACTTGGCTCCTCACTATGTCTAGGTAGACAGTTTGACATAGCAGATGTAGCAATAACCATATAATCTGTGGATGCGATAGAGTAAATCTCATATGCTCTATCTAAGATTCTAGGATAAAGGAGAAAGTAAAATGGGTTTATCAGTTCAGAGACCGCTGCATAAGATAATTAGCAAGGGAGGAGCAGCAATCTGGCTTCCTGCTAGCTGCTATACAGGACAATTCAGCCTAGCTATACCTGATGTCTATACTGAAGATGCTTCTCAGAAGTATCCGTTAGGAACCAAGCTAGAGTTTGCTGATGGCAGAGTATTTCGCTATGGTAAGATTGGTGCTACTTCAACAAATGTTCCTATAGCAAGGATGGTAGTAAATGCTAACCTATGTCCTGGTGCTACTGGTGAGCCAGATGTGGATGGCTATGAGGGTAACCTCTATGCTGCAGTTGTAGTAGGTGATACTTACTGCGACCTATATCAGAACCAGGCTGATGCTGAAAACTTCTATGAAGATGGTATGCTAGCAGTATATCCATCAGGGCACTATGTAGAGTACAGAATAGCTGGTAATGAGCTAGGCAATGGCACTTATGTCAGAGTCTACATAGATAGTAAGAATGGCTTCAGAACAGCCATGACTGCTGGTTCAGCTGAGTCTACTGGTGGTACTGGTGTGACTGCTTACAAGTCCATATTTAGTCAGATGAAGGATGCTGCTGCTGAAGGCTCCAGTTATGTATCATCTCTCGGTGTCTGTTTAGCAACAGGATTTACTGCTAACTACTTTGCATGGGTGCAGAGACGAGGACGCTGTATCATAACTCCAACTGCATACTTTGGAGACAGCGCCGATGAGCGAATGGCTCAGTTGCATACTGATGGCTGCATAGCCTTGAAGGCCTCCTATGGTACTCATACTGTAGGCTACCTGACTCAGAGAACTGAGAGTGGCTATGGTGACCTTGAGGTCTGGCTAACCTTGGAGTAAAGGAGATAATGATGAAGAGAGAAGATAAGAAAAAGATATTTCCATCAGAACATCCTGTTCAGGGAAAGAAGGCTGCACCGAAGAAATGAAAGCTACATAGGAGAGGGTAGGTTAGCATCTATCCTCTCCTCTAGCTAATAGGAATCACAATGACAGATATGAGGAAGATAAGAGGCAAGCCACTTGATTTAGATAAGGCTGCTGATACACTTAGGATTCCTAAGGAATCACTGATGAAGTATAATCGCCCGATTCTTCAGGAATATGCTAAGAAGCAGCATAAGGAGAATACTGACTAGGAGGATATTATGCCTAATCCAGCAATGGATAGTTTAACAAAGGATTCAACAGACCAGCAAATCCAAGCTGCTGTATCTGCTGAGATAGAATTATGTATGAGCCAGCCTGCTCCACCTGGTGCTGAAGACCAGCAGAAGTACTGTGCTGGTAAAGCATACGGGATGGCTAGGAGTAAGACTGGTAAGGAGCTTAACTAT
>CAYUTF010000118.1:4913-8398 GCA_964447495.1 uncultured archaeon | reverse complement strand
AAGATTTAATATCATTACTCCCGTTTTACTATCAAGATCCCCCGTGGGTTCATCTAAAATAATTAATGCAGGGTCATTAGAAAACGCCCTTGCAATAGCAACTCTCTGTTGTTCTCCTCCAGATAACTCTGATGGAGTATGATGAGAACGTTCTTCTAGTCCTACTAATCTTAGTAAATCTAATGCTTTCTTCCTCTTGCCACGCTTACTCAGTTCTCCTGAAAAGTGCAAAGGAACCATTATATTTTCTAAAGCGGTCATTTGTGGTAAAAGATTATAAAACTGAAACACAAACCCTATCCGTTCCTTCCTAATATCTGCTAAATCATTATCATTTAGCATGGAAATATTCCTACCTTCTAAAAAAATTTTTCCTCTAGTAGGAGTATCGAGACCTCCAATTAAATTTAATAAAGTAGTTTTCCCTGAACCAGAAGGACCCATTATATCTACAAAATCACCTTTATCTATTATTAGGTCTACTCCCCTTAATGCTGCCACTGCTGTCGTTCCGAGAAGATAAGTCTTGTGAAGGTTCTCAGCAACGATTAGATGTTCATAATCCCTTCCTTCTTGCTTTCCGTCTCTTATATCTTTCCTAAGTTGCTTTTTCTCTTCGCGAGAAGCTGTAAGCATCTCTAATTTTTGTTTTTTGATTTCTTCTTTTTGCTTTTTTTGCTGCCATTTCTTAAAATCTTTACTTAATTTTTCTTTCCAGATTGCGAGCTTTCCTGTTACTTCTTCATATTCCTCCATTTCTGGAGTTTTTTTTAGTTTGATTGTATCTGACATAATATCTTCCAAATAAATTGAATTAAATTGATTAAGTATATACTTAGTTTACATAATTATAAAAATTTAAGATAATATTGCTATAATGTTTTACTAATATTCTTAGGATCATGAAAATCTTTAAAATTTAATAAATATTAAGGTTCTATTTTACTAGAACAATAACCTATTCCAATTATAACTAAAAAGCTTTAATAGAAGATCAAAGTCAACTGAAATTATAAGATGATGTCTAATTATCGCGTTTTAATCGAACGTTCTTTTAAGAACTTCTAAAATAATGGCACTCATTTCTTTTTCAGCATCTTTTTTCGTTCGACACGGATGAGATTTTAGGTTTTTAGGTAAAGAGAGAAGTATATTTCCTTCCTGATCTAATATTACTGGATCTTTTGCTATCCAATAGAGATCATGGTGAGGTCCTTCAGCATGATATTGAACCTTGACGGAAGGGGTAATTTTATACTTTTCTTGCAAAAACTCTAGTAATTCATTTTTAGTAAAATTTAAACATTCTTCAATGACATCTTCCAACTTTCCAAAAAATCTATCAATGATTTTTCTATCTACTACCTTTAAATCTTCATTAGCATCAATATATATTGCTCCTGATATTGCTTCAAATACTTGAGCCATGATTGATGAATTTTTAACATCTTGTTTTTTAGAAGCATAGATATATCTCCATAATTCCATTTTTGATGCAATCATCATAAAAGTGTTGTTATTCTCTAAACATTGTTTTAATTGTGTCAATTTCCCTGGATCTTTTATTCCCTCCTCTTTGTATAGCTTCATACTGAAAATTAACTTAATAACTGCATCTCCTAAGGTTTCTAAAATTTCATAGTGAGGTACATTGAGTTCATTTCCATATTGCGGAGTAGTTAATGCTTGTAGTAGAATATCTGGATTCTTAAATGAATAACCAATTTCTTTTTGAAACTTAATTAATTTACTTTTATCTCTTAATTTCATATCTACACTATTTAATATTTTTGGAAAAATTTAAAAATTTATACTAGCCATATGTATTATATGAAACCAGAAGATTTTAACAAAGCACTTTCATTAATAAAAGATTTTGAGAAAAAAAAAAAGGAATTAGATAATTTTCTTTCAGATGTCTCAGTCACTTCAAGATTAAATCTCTTAGAAGAAATAACTAAAAATGTGTTAGATAATAATACTCTACTTCAAGAAATGGGATATACAAAGGAAAAGATATGGCCTAGTGAAACCAATGGTGAAGGTGAACCACAGGCAATTATGAATATAATAGATAATCTTATTTCTAATATTAAAACTAATCCTTCAATAAAAATAATTTATATTAAACTATTCCTTGATCGGTTTCATGAGATTTCTGATCAAGATAAAAGTGCTATTCTACAAGATGTAAAAGATGTTGATCCTGATAAATTAAAAGAGAAGCTTCTTCCATTGATCTCTGTGTTTAAATTGGATAAATAAAAAGAATTTTAAAAGAAAATCGTAATAAAAATACCGATTCCCCTATTTTGTGTATTTTATTGAATAAGGATGTTATTCCTTATTCATATTCGAATAACTGCATAAGTACCAATACATTCTTAATCCCACGAATTTTAATACGAAAAGTTAAAATTTTTAGGATAATACTTCCCATGGAAATACCCTCACCACCGAGAAGATCAACAAAGGTTTGAGTTTTAGTTTGAAGAAGACCATCCCATCCTGCATTTTTCTTACTAATATTTTCTTTAGGACTATTTTCTATTCCTTCAACATAGACTTTTCCATGGTCAATAACTAATAAAGCAGCATATTTGCCATCTTTAGCGTTAAGTAAAATTTTCAATTCTTTATCCTTAAAATCTTCCTTAAACTTCTCGATAGTGTTAAGAGGTTCTATTTGTTTTGAAACAACACCAGCAAAACCTTTCAATCTTTTCTTTTTTTCTTCAGTCATATAAATCATACTTCATATTTTTTTCTTTATGAAAATTAATTAATTATTATATGATTTAAAGTTTTAATTTTTCTAAATCTTTGAAAAGATGGTATTACGGAAGAAGAAGTGGTTTACTACTTTATAAAGTAATATTATTATACTAATTTAATAACTATCTGCTTCAGACAAATCAAAGAATTCCTCAAATGCTTTTCGATCTTGATCTGAAATTCTCTCGCTTTTTAAACCTTCCTTAACAATGATAGGTGCTGCTTCCTTTTCATCATGTTTTATTGTTTTCACTAGCTTGTAATTTTCTCCTTTATCTAATTCAAATTCTATATCACAAGCTTTACAATAGAGCTTTTTATTTTTAGGGATCAAGATGTTATCGCAATTAGGGCAGAAACGCATTCTTTAATATCACCTGATTTTTTTATCTCTTTACTGAAGTGTTAAACTATTTATATTAGAATATATAAAAAATATTTAACCTTTATAAAATTATGTGAAACCAATTGGATCATTCATGTTTCACATATATAAATTTTTCGAATTCTTTATTTTTGTATTAATAAAATTCCGATTATTCTTTATAACCCACTGCCTTATGCAACCCCTCAAATTTATTTTAAAATGATTATTTAAGTAAAATTTGAACTAACTAGGAAATTCCTAGATTATATTTTTATTAAAAAAATTGATTGAACAGCTAAAAAAGTTTAATGAAATGACTGTATAGGATTAAAAAGTATCATAA
>CAYUTF010000118.1:0-4813 GCA_964447495.1 uncultured archaeon | reverse complement strand
GAAAAAATCCCTTTATTAGAAGAAGTTGTAAAATTAATTAAAGGAAAAATCAGCTTGAATTGTGAAATTAAAGCAGAAAATATTGGAAAAAAAGTTGTAAACATGATTCAAGAAGCAGATATCGTTAATACTACATTTATAAGTAGCTTTAATCATGATGAGCTTATAAAAATTAAAAAAATAGCCCCAGAGATTAAATTAGGATCATTGGAAGAAGCTAATCCGGACTACACCAATAATTGGGAGATAATAAAATCTCTGATTGATGAAGCAGTAAATAACAAATTCTATTCTATTAATCCTTTCTATACTTACGTTGATAAAACCTTTATAGAATATTGCCATAAATCTAATTTAAAAATATTCGTTTGGACGGTAGATTCTAAGAAAGCGATTAAAAAATTAATTAAAATGGGGATAGATGGAATAATAACCAATTATGTTCAACGAGTTAAAGATATAATAAATACTCTATAATGAATTTAAAAAATAAAATTTTAATCATTGGACATGCGGGCGGAATAAAAACGGGACCCGAAAATACCCTTAAAGCTTTTAAGAAAGCTATAGAATTAAAAGCTGATTGCATCGAATTTGATGTAAGATTGTCTAAGGATAATGAAATAGTTATTTTACATGATCCCGATACGTTTAATGCAACAGGAGTTCCCGGACTGGTGAAAGACAAGACATTAAAAGAATTGAAAATGTTAGACGTTGGGGAAGGAGAAAAAATTCCTACTTTTCGAGAAATCGTTGAACTAGCAGGCCACAAAATTAATTTATTACTCCATATCAACTCTGCTCATATAGAGGAACAAATAATATCAATTTTAAGAGAATATGATTATATTGAAATGACGATCGTGTCCTGTATGGTTCATAGATATCTTTTTAAATATAGAGATATTGAACCTAAATTAAAGTTAGCTGCTCTTGTTAATTTTTATTATGAGGAATTTCCTAAATGGGATGTTCTCAAGAAGTTAATCGATAATGCGTTTTATAATAAGTTTTATGCGATAAATCTGGAGTATCATTTTATTGACGCTCAATTTGTCACTTATGCTCATCAAAAAAATTTAAAAATCTTTCCTTGGACGGTTAATGATAGGAATGATATGCAATCATTAATTAATCTTGGAATTGATGGTATTATAACTGATGATATCCCTTTAGCTAAGGATCTTTTAGGTCGCTAATAGACTTTTTCTATTTAAAAAAATATTTTAGGTAAAGAACACTATCTCACTTAATTTTTAAAATATTTAAATTTGCTTTTCTGGTTTTTATAATGTCCGTGCCAAACAATTCAATTGTCCAAAGATTTGAAAAATTATTTTATCCAAGAGCAATAGGTATTATTGGCGCATCCTACAATCCCGCCGGTGGAGGATATTTTGTAGATATTATGCGAGACCGATTTCGAAATCCTATTTATCTCTTTAATCCCCGTCTTGCAGGTGAAGAATTATATGGATATAAGGTTTATAGCTCAATTCTAGAAATCCCTGAGGAAAACCCTATCGATTATGTAATTATTGGCGTTCATTCTAAGGTTGTTCCACAAATATTAGAAGAAATCGGTCAAAAGAAAGTCCCTTTTGTAACAATTTTCGCATCAGGATTTGGTGAAATAGGGCAACGGGATCTGGAGAAGGAAGTTCTTACGATTGCTAAAAAATATAATATTCGCATTATTGGACCAAATTGCCTTGGTGTGTATAATCCTGAAGCAGGACTTTATATCGGAAGGGGACAATCTAAGAAAGCAGGTAACTTTGGTGTAGTACTACAATCAGGAGGTTTAGCAGTTAATGTTGCTCAATTAGCGGTTGCATATGGTATTGAAGTATCAAAAATGATATCAATTGGAAATGCGATTGATCTGTCTCATCCGGATTTCCTAGAATATTTTTTACATGATAACAAGACAGCAATTATTGGGCTTTACCTCGAAAATTTAAAAACGGAAGAAATTGGTAGGCGATTTATGCAAGCAGCAAAAGCTTGCAATTTAAGTCGGAAACCAGTAATATTATGGAGAGCTGGATACGGAGAGGCAACAAAGAAGGCTATTATGTCCCATACCGGAGGCCTCGCAGGTAATAATAAAATATGGGAGGGTGTTGCTAAACAAACAGGATGTTTATTGGTAAAAAATTCAACGGAATTAGCTGCATTAGGGAGTGCTTTTAAGTTAACACGTTTACCCACCTCCAGAAATATAGGATTAATTGGGATAGGTGGAGGAAGTACAATTGAAGCAGGAGATGCTTTAGAAAAATATAATATCAAGATTCCAAAATTAACTGAAAAAACAATTCAAAAAATGGGACGCTTTCTTAACGATGTAAATACAAATTTTAGTAATCCTATAGATCTTGGAGCACAAGGAGCATTGCCCAATATTTATTATAGAACGATTTTAACTTTAGATAAGGATCCAAATATATCTTCAATTATCTTTGTAAAAGATCCTGAAAGATTTGGTAATCTGCAGAGCTCCTTGATAAGTCAAATGGGATTTGACCAAGGCACTGACCTAAATAAAGCTTTTATCAAATACATTGGAAAAGCAAAAAGACTTTGTACAAAACCAATGATCTGTGTGATGTTAAAAATTTCTGAAGGATTTGAAGAATATAAGAGTCGATATAAATTCAAACTTGGACTTTTAAATCGAAACGTTCCTGTGTTTGAAAATTTTGACTTAGCGGGGATGGTAATAGATAGAATGAATACATATAGAGAATTTCTTCAAAAGTATGGCAAATATCCAAAGAACCAAATCATTTAATATTTATTTTATATGATTAATTTCAATAGGTTTACCTGGACTTCCCTGATAATAGAATTTATCTGATTTTCCTCTCCAATTTTTATGGAGAACTGTATTTGGAAAAATCACATTATTCTCATTCGTGACCGCATTGGGACCTGCAATAGTACCAGGATAAAAAGTAGTATTAGCTCCTAATTTTATTTCTAACATTGTAATTTTTCCAAAGATTGTATTTACTGCATGACTCGAAAGTGCTGAACTAGGATAAAAGAATGTATTTTCGCCAATATTCGTAAATTCTAAGCCAACATATGCATCACAATAAATAACATTTTTCTCTATTTTATTATGGCTGATTCTTTGAAGAGTCCTATTTACTAGCCAAGGAAACATCGATTTTGAAGTTAACCACATAGGGAATTTGATTATAAAACCCCTCTTATGATAGTATTTCATCATTTTCCCTTCTCCACTTTTTAGATCATCTAATACTCTTTGAAAAACTCCTTGTTTTGGAGGACTTTTTTTATGCCATCTAGATGCCCAAAAAGCGGTAAATTCCACTAGAAGAATGAGATAAATATAGTATAATAATATAAGAAGACTTGGAATAATAAATAAATGAACTATGAGATGAAGCGGGTATAAAACTATAAAGAAATACCCATACAACAAAGCTAGTCCAAGACAAGCATACAAAGGTACGATAAAACTTAAAATGTTAATTTTAAAGAAATCTAATACTGGAAGCTCAACTGTTTGTTTTTCTTCCATTTTATTTATATTGCTATTATTCCTTTTCTTATTATTCTTCATAATAATAGTATTGTTCGTAATTAATATATAAATTACTCATCAATTCTTCTTATAATAATTATGGTTGATATAGTCACTACGATTCTTGGAATATCTATCGCATTAATCGCTACCAGTTGTTTTAATATTGGCATAATCCTTCAAAAAAGAGGTCTAAGAGAATGTAGGGAAATTAAGATAGAAGAGGGGGTAAGAAGTATTATTACTGTCTTTAAAGAATTATGCAAAAACAAACCATGGTTTATCGGAACCGCACTAGGGATTATTGGAATAGTTCCTTATGCCATCGCAATGGGTATGGTTGGAATCGTAGTGGTTCAGCCAATAATGAGCGTCGGTTTAATTATACTTTTTATTTCTGCAATTAAGCTATTAAAGGAAAAGATAACCTTTTTTGAGATTATTCCTATTATTTTGCTAATTTCAGTTCCTTTATTTATAGGTTTAGCTCAAATTTCGGATGCTTATATTAATTTATATACATTTGTTGTACCATTTTTAATTTTTTTCTTAATTATGTTGCTTTTAAGCTTGGTAAGTTATATTTTCTCCAAAAAAGTTAGAGGAAGTAGAGTGGAAGGTATTCTCATTATGTTTATTGGAGCTATCTTTTACTCTCTTGGAGCTGTCTTTACAAATGTACTCGCACAAGCATTAGTTGATTCATACATTTTTATTCCTTTTTTCTGGGAAATTCTCTTTGGAATATTCTGGTTTGAATTTACGCATTTTTGGGCATTTATTGGATTTTGGGGGTTAGTAATATTTAATATATCCAGTGTGATTTTTATCCAAAGTTCACTCCAGAGAAGTAAAGCTGTTTTTATAATACCTATTCAAAATTCTATAACCTTTATAATTCCAATAATAGCCGGTTTATTAGTATTTAATCAAACGTTTAATAATTACATTTTCTTTATAATTACGATAATAATTGTTCTCATATCCACTATAACTCTAAGTAAATATCAAGTCTCATTAGAAAAAATCGAATCCTAATTTAATATTTATATTATCTTTTTTCATTAAATCTCCTTGAGGTTAGGTATTAATTTCAAATATCAAACTTTTTTTTATACGGATAATTAATAAGTTAAAGATATAATTATACTGCCTATTCTTCTTATGAATGAGATCACTTGGGATAAATATTCACTTATTATCAATAACAAAAGAGAATTTTTATTGGGTGGTGAATTCCACTATTGGCGA
>CAYUTF010000117.1:4950-8519 GCA_964447495.1 uncultured archaeon | reverse complement strand
TTCATGATGATATCATCGACAAAGATAATTTTAGGAGAGGAAATCCTGCGTTTCACTATAGATTCCAGAACTATCATGAAAATTATAAATTAAAGAAAATGAATAAATTAGATTTTGGAAATTCAATCGGAATTATCGGAGGAGATTCCGCTTTTTTCTTAGGGTTAGAAGCGTATATGAATAATGATTTTGAAAAAGAGTTAAATTTGAATGCAATAGAGCTTTATAAAAATGCGTTTATTGAAATCGCTAATGGGGTCCTAATCGAAATTGATATGGTAAATCAAAAGAATTTATCTATTTCAGATTATATTGAAATGATATCTTTAAAAACTGGTGCTTTATTAGAAAAATCAATATTGATCGGTGCAAATTATGCTAAGGTGGATGAAAAATACAAATCTCTTTTGTCCACTTATGGAATAAACCTAGGGATTATATTTCAAATAATTGACGATATCTTAGGCACTTTTGGAGATGAAAAAGTCACTGGAAAACCTACTGACGGAGACATAAGAGAGGGGAAAAAAACCTGTCTATTAATTGAAGCTAATAATAGTTTGAACCAAGAAGATGCTAATCGGTTACAACAACTAATAGAAAAGCAGGATATAACCGAAAAGGATGTAGAGGAGATAAAATTGTTTTTTCTTAAGGCGGATGTATCAAACTCTAGTAAAAAATTAGCAGAAAAATACTACAATGAAGCAAAGGATGCTTTAATCAAATTGAAACCAGTAATGAACACCTCTGGATATGAGTTCTTTGAGGATTTACTAAATTTTGTATTTAGTAGAAAGTATTAGGTTTTTTTTTCCTACATAAGTAATATAATTATTAAAAAATATTTAGACATATAATTATAGATAAAGGAATAGTGAGAAATTTAAATGTTAATTGCCATTACAGGGGCTTCAGGCATAGCTCTTGCGGTTAAATTGTTGGAAAAACTTAAGTTTAAAGGAATTAAAACCGAATTAATCGTATCCAAGACAGCTGAAAAGTTAATTTACATCGAAACTGACTATGAACAAATAGATATTCGAATGTTAGCAGAAAATGTATACGATGTTGATGATTTAACCGCAGGACCCGCCAGTGGATCCTATATGATTGACGCAATGGTAATCATTCCATGTACAATGAAAACTCTAGCAGCAATTGCTAATGGGTATGCTGATAATTTAATAACAAGGGCTGCGGACGTGATGATAAAGGAAAAAAGAAAACTTATTTTAGTAGTTAGAGAAAGCCCTTTTAGTGCGATTCACCTTGAAAATATGCTCAAGCTGGCAAGATTAGGAGTTATCATTGCGCCTCCCATTCCATCTTATTATATTAAACCAAAAAGTGTTAATGAGCTCAATGAATATTTTATTGGTCGTATATTAGATCATCTTGGCATTGAAAGTGATATAAAACGATGGGGAATGGATAAAAAATAAATATTAATTATTTTTGGTTTAGCCATTGATATAGTTTACCAAGAATTACGTATTTATTCTTATCAAGTTTTAGTTGTTTAGTTTCTTTAACATTCATTAGCCAAAAAGTTGAACGTAATTCATTTTTTAAAGTTCTAATTTCTTTTAGAGTAGTATCGATTCTGTGGTTTTTAATGTCTTCCCATGCAGTTAAAAGAAACTTATACGCAAAACCACCTAGATCTGCTCCAAGAGCAATCGATTTTGCAATATCTGTTCCTGTTCTTAACCCTCCTGTAGCTATAATAGGTTTTTGAGATACATTTCTCACATACATAATACTAACTGGTGTAGGTATGCCCCATTCCCTAAAAACCTCAGCAGGAGATCTCGTATATTTCTTTGAATTATTTTTATTTCGCTTCTCTTCTATAGCAGCGAAACTAGTCCCTCCAGTTCCCCCCACATCAAATCCATCGAACCCGAGCTTATCTAAAACAGAAGTTAATTCGGAATTTAATCCCGTCCCTACTTCTTTTGCAATTATTGGAATCTTATAATTTTCTCGTATAAGACGAAAATTTTTAGGGAAATTCTTATAAGAAATATCCCCCTCATCTTGTACAAGTTCATGTAACGCATTAAAATGAATTGCCATTGCATCAGCTTTAATCATATCAATACATTCCTTAAAATCTTGAAGATTAAAATCAGGATTGCTTATTTGACCGATACCAATATTTCCAATTATCGGAATATTGGGTGCTACTTTTCTTACAACTTTAAAAGATTCAATTGAATCAGGATCTATTAATCCAGCTCGCTGACTTCCCACACTCATGATAATATTTTCTTTTTCTGCTGCTTTAGCTAAAGTTTCATTTATTTCCTTAGAAATTGGGTGTCCTCCTGTGATTGCTGTGATGCATATAGGTGCAGAAATAACTTTATTAAAGAATTTAATTGATAAATTGACTTCTTCAAAATTTATCTCTGGAGCAGAATGATGGAGTAATTTTATATCTTCAAAATAATTTTCTTTATGTTGTACATCATATTCAATAGGAATCTTGAGATGTTCCAATTTTCTTCGCATTATATCATTCGACTGATTTAGCTTATGCATTTTATCTGTCTCATCTTTTGAACTTGTCATAATTAAAAATCACTTACTCGTTAATATATTTGTACAATTTATGGGCTGATTTTTTAAAGCCTTTAATATATACCCTTCTTTCAATCCATTTACCAATTGAACAGGAATATTATGTACTACTACTTTTTTGATACTTTCGATCTTTCCTTTTATTCCACCAGTTACATCTATTTTCTGACCTAAATCTGCTAAGTTTAGATCATCTAGCTGATCAGCATAAATATTTTCTGCTAGTTTATAATTTCCATCACTATCCTTGTCATTAAGGTATATTCCATCAATTTCCATTGCAAAAATGACTTTTGATATATGATAACTTTTTAGATTTTTACATAGTTGAAATATTATTTGATCTCCTGAAATTATTGAGAAAGAACCACTCTTATCAAGTATTATATCTCCATATAATATAGGTAATATATTAAGGTCTAATGCGGTTTCGATAATATCAATTGATCGTGTTAAAATTTTGTGAGATTCTTGAATAAATAAACTGGAAGTTTGAATTGATAAAGTAGGGTATTTTTTTTCTAAGAATGCATTAATTATAAAGGAATTAAATTTATTCATCGCTTGGTGGGTTTCTGTAAGTCCAAGAATTTGTTTTGGAATAGTATTATTTATTCCATTAAAAATATTATACATTTTTGCAAGAGGATGCCCAAAAGAACCACCTCCATGAATGACTATCAGTCTTTCATGAGCATCGATTATTTGTTGAACAACTTGTTTTAAAATATCAAATCGAATCGAGTTGGGTTGATTTTTATCAGTTAGAAGACTGCCTCCCAATTTTAATATTATTAATTCTCTAACTTCCATGAAATTAATACTCTTTTATCCTATATTAGTATTCCATGCATTAAATCCTTTTTTTATGATTGCTTTAGAAATTTGTTCTTGAATGCCATGATTTTCCGCTAAAGCTATAATCAATCCTCCTCTCCCTGTTCCTGTCATTTTGGCTCCAATTGCGCCATTATCTAAAG
>CAYUTF010000117.1:0-4850 GCA_964447495.1 uncultured archaeon | reverse complement strand
GCTTTTTCGCCTTCATAAGCAGCATTATTAATCTGGTCATCATCTAAATTAATTTTGAAAGTATCGTTTAATGCGCGAGCTAAAGAGGTACATTGAGCAGCAGATGCTCCCACGCCACTTGCAGCTACCAAATCGCCAGAGAACTCGATTTGAAATCTTTTATTATTAGTATTAATATTTAAATAATTGAGCACATTTTCAATGGATTGCATTGCATCATTATATTTAGCTTTTTTATAACCAGGAGTTGCTGGTCTTTGATCATCGACAGTCCATCCATCACCTTCTACAACCTTAACTTGAGCTATTGTATATGTCCCTAATGCAGATGCAATTGCTGGAAGCCCATAGACTACAAAATGATTGCGTTTATTCCTTAATTAGGAATAAATTTCGCCAAATAATATGGTCTTCCCAAATCCTTTTCCCGTTCCCATTTATTTCACCTCTACCGTCCCTTCCATTCCATTTACAATTAATTTTTGTCCAGTTTTAATTTTATTAATATCAATTTTATCAACACACGGAATTTCACTGATAATACATCCTACAGCGATTATGGTATCGATTTCCTTATTAACAATTGCTGCTGGTGCAGTTTTATTTTTCATCATTCTATACATAGTATATGAACCAACTGTTGACCCTTTTCCTGAGGGAAATACAAGAACTTTTCCAGAAATGGTTTGTCCTTCTAACTCATGTCCCACTTCAACTACTTTACCTGTATCAGGATCAACTCCACCATAAAAAGATATTCCCTCTTTAGTAACTATAGCCTCAGCTTCAGTGATTCCTTTAT
Source organism: uncultured archaeon (assembly GCA_964447495.1). GTDB lineage: Archaea > Asgardarchaeota > Lokiarchaeia > Sigyniarchaeales > SOKP01 > SOKP01. Next base: position 4,048 of record CAYUTF010000117.1, on the reverse strand, counting down.
AAATTTTCCTTCCAATTAATTTCATCTTGTTGCCTCCTCAATGCATTCTTTCAATGTGCCAATTTTTACCTTAAATTTATTTTTAGCTCTCCCATAATAACATGCTTTTGCTGAATCAACCATTATTCCCTTAAAACGTCCTTTAATTGGAGCAACGACACAACAAGTATCTGCTGCGAACTTAGCACCAGCATCTTCAATTATTTTAGAATATCCAGCCGCATCTGCTAGTTTCTTGGTTGGTCTAGCTGTAGTTATCCAAAATTCTTTTTTGACACTCTTTCCTTCTAATAACTCTGCAATAGTTGCAATTTCATGAATAGATGCGTGAGGACATCCGATGCTAACAAAATCAATTTCACTATCCTTGTCAATTAGTTCCAAACGGGCTTTATCCATATCCTTTTTATCAATTTCAAATATAAAATCGCTAGGTTTCGGATATCTATCATACTCAGGAGTGATTTCCTCCATATGGAATAAAGCACTTCCTCCATATGTGGCAACTGAAGCGCAAAATGATTTTAATTCTTCAATACTGGCAATAGGTATTCCTGAAATGTAAGGAATTTTCTTTCCTATTTCCACTAGTTTGTCACCGATTATTTTTCCTAACACACCAAATTGATCTGTCCCTCTAATTGGAGTAGTTACCTTAAAATGAACTTGACCATGACGGTTCATATCTTGATGATAGCCATAATTAGGAGTCTTTCCGGTAATTGCAGAAGCAAGAGCACTAGGACCCCCTTCACGATTGGTTCGAGCTCCAATAACAGAATTAGCATAGCAAACCGCACTGCTTTCTGCCCATGCAATATGTTGTCCGTAATGGGGGTTATTTCCTATCAGATACGGTGTGCATGAGCAAGTTGTGATTATCCCCATTTTAGCAAAGGCATCAATTACGCGATTCTGATTTTTAGCAAATTCCTCATCTATTCCTAATACTTGCCAATTTTCTCTATCCATTCCCGCAGGATTTAAGGTTGTTAACACTCTAACCCTTCCGTCTTCTGCCATTTCGCTTAAAAATTCTAATCCTGCTTCTCCAAGATTATCATACGAAACTCCCGCAATCTGTACTCCATAAACTTTAACCATAGAATCGGTTTCAAAAATCTCGCCTAGAGTAGTTAATATTTCCATTGATTTCTTTGCAGCGTTCCCATACTTCCCATCTAACATATCTTGCTCTTCATTCGTTAATTTCAAACTTTATCTCTCCCTTACTTAAAATATTTATTTAAATCCACTTTAGGAAATTCTGCGATATCAAAACTCTTTCCCTTAACTACTAAGGGTTTTGTTAAATCAAAGCCAATTTTCGTTGTCATTTTTGTACCGGGTTCAGCACTTGGATCTAGACTACTTCCTGGTTCTTTATCTTTTATGACCATGCGTTCATCTCCCTGAAAACGAGTTGCCATTGCCCATTCTACAGAAAGGGGATCATAAATATTTATGTCACTATCGACGATAAAAACATGCTTACAACTTGTGTGGCCCTCAAAGGCTCCTTGGATTGCCTTTTTACCATCATTTTCAGACTTTTTATTAATTTGAACAATCGCATGTAACCATGAGCACCCTCCAGGATTTACATTTACATCCAAACATTTAACACCCGTCTCGTTCACCTTTTTAAATATAGTGGGTTCTCGCGGCATTCCCATTAAAATTTTATGTTCTAATGCTCCAGGCAATAACGCTTGCCAAATTGCATCTTTTCTGTGGGTAATTTTTTTTACTTCAAATACGGGTTCCTCTCGAATAATATCATACGTTTCAGTTAAATCTACAAAAGGACCTTCAGCATGTTTCTCTTTTAAATAAACCCTTCCTTCTAGCACAAATTCTGCGTCTGCGGGAATGTATAAATCTACTGAATTTGCTTTCACAACCTTGATAGGTTCTAATGCATTTGCAATAGTTAATTCATCAACTCCAATTTCAACTGAAGTTGCTCCAGCTATCATAATGTTTGGAGTATTTCCTATACAGAAAGCTACATCAAGCTCATCGTTCCTTTTTAAAAATGTATGAAAATTGCGTCCACTAACAATTCTAATAGAGAATTTTTCTTTAGAAAATTGCATAGCTCTATGAAAATCTAAATTTTGACCATATTCTGGATCTCTTGTAACAACCACTGCTGAGCTGATATAGTTTCCTCCATCATTTTCACAATGGAATAAGATAGGTAATTCATCTAAATTCACCCCTGGTTCTATTACTTCTTGACAAGGAGCTCTAGATACTTTCTCAGGGTCAGATCGCTCTGTAATTGCCTTGCTTAGCATGGGTATGAGATCGGCAGGAGTCAGTCCGAAGTATGAAGCAATTGCATCCTTGGTACAATACAAGTTACCAATAACTCGATACTGCGATTCCTTTACTTTATTGAAAATCACGGGAGTTGGTTCGATTGATTTTAAAATGCCAGAAATCTCTAACTTCTTAGAGACTTCAACATCTACTTTTCGAAGAAGTCCTTCCTCTTCGATTCTTTTTATATAATCTCGAAATGCCAATATATCTCATCTCAATTTTTAATATGAAGTTCTACTTTTTCGATAAAATTGGTTTTCTTAAAGGAGTTAAAGAAACACTTTTTATAAAACTACAGTATTTCTCCCTCCTTTATTTTATTTAAAATTTCTTTTGCGTAATCAACACGTATTTTTTTATCTTGAATTAATTTTTGTGCCACTTTTTCAATTAAACTATCTGGCACACCTGCAATCTTGGCTATGTTTCTAGAATGTAATGCCATATGACCTTTTTGAATTCCCTCAGAAGCTAATGCTCTTAAAGCCGCTACATTTTGAGCTAAACCAAGAGCTGCAGCAACTTGTGATAATTCTTCTGAGGATGATACATTTAAAATTTTTAAAGCGAGTCTTGCCATGGGATGTACCTTTGTCATGCCGCCTATAATCCCTAAAGCTAATGGTAATTCAATCTCTCCAATCAAATTACCATCAGAATCTGTATTAAATTTTGTTAAAGGTTCATACTTCCCTTTTAGTGAGGCATAGGCATGCGCTCCTGCTTCAATAGCACGGGTGTCATTCCCAGTAGCTAAGGTCAGAGCAGAAATACCATTCATTATCCCTTTATTGTGAGTGGTTGCTCTATAGGGATCTGCAAGAGCAAACTCATAGGCATTTAAGATGCCCTCGACTACCTCTTCTCCTCCTAATAATTCCTTATCAAAGACTGCTTTACATTTAGCAATTCGATGGGTGGCTAAGTTGGAAACAATACGTAAATATACTTTTCCTCCAGTAAGTTTCTCTAAGTAAGGTGTGACTGCTTCAGCCATCGTATTCACTACATTGGCACCCATGGCATCTAACACATTAACAAGGAGATGTACAATTAACATTTTACCTTTACGGGTCGCAATTTCTCTAACTTCCAGGTCTAATACTCCTCCACCCAATTTATTAAGAAGAGGGTCTTGTTCATTAGCTAAATTCAAGATAGCATCTTTATTCTTAATTAAAGATTTTTTAGCTTCTTCAATATTTTGTAGTTGTGTAATTTGAATTTGGGAGATCATAACAGACTTAACCTTTTCTGAATGAAACCCCCCATGTTTTCTTGCCATTTTAGCAGCATTTGATGCAGCAGCAACAACTGAGGGTTCTTCTATTGCCATAGGGATTAAATAATCCTTGTCATTAATTCTAAAATTAAAGGCAATACCAAGCGGAAGCTGAAAACTTCCTACTACATTTTCTATAAGAGTATCAATTTGAGAAGGTTTAAAGTAACCCAAATTTTGCAGAAGTAATTGCTCTTCTTGTGTAAGATCTACAAGCTCAGAAAGAAGCCTCAACCTTTCTTCAATAGAAAGTTTGTAAAAACCAGAAATGTCAGATCTAAATTCCTTCATTATACCTTCACTTTCTTCTATTTTACTTTCATTTCTTAAACTGTAGAAATGTATTAGATGGTTGGAAAAGAGGAATAAAATAAAACATGATTGATCATAACAATAAAAAATTATTTAATAAATAATATGAGTAGGAATATAAAC
>CAYUTF010000116.1:0-8773 GCA_964447495.1 uncultured archaeon | reverse complement strand
CCAAAAGCATTATATGAAAACGAAATTTCGAAAGTATTAGATGAGATAAAATATTCTTATGGAATTTTGACCAGAAAAGGATTCATATATGGTCTGATTGCTATTGATCAAGATGCTAAAATTATAGCTATTGATTCTCGATTCGATAGAAAACTAAATTACTGGGATTTAAGTTCGATTGGTGCTGCGTTATTTGGTGTAGCGCGACAAGCACAAGATTTTTTTGAAACCGATTCTTTAATTCGTGCTACCTTAATTTATAAGGATTTACAGCTATACGTAAAATCGATTGGTCAGGTAAGTCTTCAAAAAAAAGGAAAACGTGAAATATTAATCGTACTCTTAGTCGATAAAGACGTAAACATCGGAGTTATAATCTTGCAGATGAATAAATTTTCTCAAAAGATTCGGGAAGCCATTAAACGTAATAACGAAATTATGTCTAAACTTGAAATGAATGAAACAGAGCTTAAGAAACACCTTAAAGATATGAAAAGAAAAGTATTTGAATCTGCATAGGTTCATAATTGAGGTGAACAAAGTAGATGACGATAGATGAAACTAAGAAAGAAAAAATAGAAATTAGTAATAATTCCAGCAAGAATCCATTAAAGGAAATTGTACAGTTTAAAATCGTTTATTGGGGACCTGGAGAGAGTGGTAAAACCACAAACTACTTCCGATTGCGTGAGAAATTTGATGGTATTGTTTTAAATAAGGGTATTTCTATAGAAACGACTGATGGGCGAACCTTATGGCAAGATTCTATTCGTATATCATTTTTCGTCAATCTTGGTGATATAAAATGGAATATAATCGCTCAGATAGTCACTTGTACTGGACAAGAACGTTTTTTGCAGACCCGAGAATACGTACTTGATGGCGCAGATGGAGTTATTTTTGTCGCGGATTCAGATATTGAGAAAATGGAACAAAATAAAAGGAGTTTTCGTGAGCTTATCAGCTTTACTAATGAAACTAAGATACCTTATGTTATCCAACTAAACAAAAGAGATATCGAGAATGCCATTTCTATTAGTGATTTTAAACGTTTAATGAATCTACCTAATTTTGAGAAATATGAAGATGGAACTCAAGTGATTTATACTACTATCGCTTTACAAGGAGAGAATGTAATTCAATGCTTCGAAGATTTGATGTTTCAAGTCATTATTAACTTTTTTATGAGCAGGTGAATCTTTAGTGGATACGGGGTATGACTATATTTCTCCAGAATTCTTGAATATCATCCTATTTCAGCAGAAAAATTTGGTGATCTTTCCATACGTAGACCTTAAACACTTTCATGCCTTAGAAGTTTTCGCAGTTGGTTATAACATAGTAGATTTAGATTCTACAGCTATACACAATATTGTTGAGTTACTTGAATATGAAAGTTATAATTCGTATTCACAAAATCCTACTCTTTTTTTTATTTCAAATGTAACAGTGGAGCAGCTGAAAAAAATAATGAAATTAGATTCAATACATTGTATTATCAATATTTCTGAAAAGCTAAATGGATTAGAAAGCAGAAATGATTTTATTTTTTTTAATAAAAAAAGCAAGAAATTCCTTAACTTTATTCCTGAAGACCAAGATTTGGATTTTGAAGAATATCTAATCAAGAGCTCTCAAAACAAGTCTATTTTACAAGATAATATTTTGAAAGTTAAGAGTGTTGCGACACAGATCTTTACAGAATTAAATAGTAGTAATGATAAAAAAAAACTGATTGAAATCTTATCCGAGTTTGATAAGAAGTATTGGGACAAAATTATACAATTTACTCAGAAATATTACGGTGTTGAGATGCCAGACCTTCCACAAATACAATTAAACGTAGAATTGATCGATCAGGAAACACTAGATGCCTTTTCAGAAGAATACCAAATAATTATGAAATCAAATAGTAAAATTGCTCAAGAATTCATCCAAACATTACATGAATATCGTTGTAGAAAAGTCAATCCCGCAAATTTAGAATTAGAACAACTTTTTAAACCACAGGCTCTCTACAATTATTTACGCAATCATCATTGGGAGCAAGGAATACCGGAAGATTTTGTAAAAGAATGGGTACAAATGAATTATACTAAATATCCCTTAACATCATCAGACAAGGAAAACTTTTTAACTTGCTTAATAGCTTTGAATATTCCAACTAAAAATGTTAATATTATCGTTAAAGAAAGTGATAAAAAAGATGATGATGGTGAAGATGAGAGAATAAATATTAAATCAGAGCCCGAAACAAAGCAAATTAAGTATGATGAACAAAATAGCGATATTCCTTCTATAGATGATTTTTCTAGATTCAAATCTTGGATTTTAGATAAGTTAGATTTACTTTTAACAGAATTAAAGAATAGTTCTCAATAGAAAAATATCTGATTTTTATTTTTTATTTAAATAGATCTGCCTTAACCTTTGTTTATGATCACTCAACAAATCTCAAATGAAAGTCTTAGGGGCAAGTTACCCTTTGTAAAATGTAGATTATGTCAAGCGGATGTAAAAAAAGCTTCTAAAATCGTCCGGTTAGGGACAGGATTTGGCGTTATATGTGAAGATTGTTATGAAGAATTTAATTCCAACGAGAGAGAACTGATCTATAATATGTGTATTGCTTTTGGAGGATATTTCGGGAAATTAAGAGATGAGAAGACCAATAATTACCAGGTTATTAAAAGTCTCGCAGAACAGTATAATGTTAGTTATCAAGGAACCAACCTTACTTCGCTAGATATTCGAATTCTCCATAGAGCATTCCTTTATGGCATCTCTCCATCGCAAATCGTACAAGGATTAAGGATACTTAGTGATTAAACTTTCTATAGGCAATTATCGATTTAAGTCTTAGAATTCTGAAAGAATAAAAAATAAATAAAAAAAATTTTATTATTAAAAGTTTTAGCCAAAAACTATTAACCCAGCCCCAGCGTTAATCAACAGAAGTATTCCCATAAATATAGATGCTGTAAGTGACATAACTACTAATAATGTATTAATGCTTGGACCAGCAGTATCTTTAAATGGATCTCCAACAGTATCTCCAGTGATTGCTGCTTTATGTACTTCAGTACCTTTGCCACCAAGATTGCCATCCTCAATGTATTTCTTGGCATTGTCCCATGCTCCCCCTGCATTGCTCATAAAGACAGCAAATACAAAACCGGATAATATTGCTCCTGCTAAGAAAGCTCCAAGGGCAGCCACGCCAAAAAGTACGCCTACACCAATTGGAATTGCAATAGAGATAATACTTGGGAGAATTAATTCATGTAGAGCGCCCTTAGTTGCGATAGCAATGGTTCTCCCGAAATCAGCTGGTTCCTCTCCGGATAAGATTTTTGGGTTAGTTTCAAATTGACGCCGGATCTCATCGACCATTTTAGCGGCATTTCTTTGAACTGCGAGAATTAAAAGTGCTGAAAATAGCGCGGGAACTACAACTCCTATAAACGCTCCTATGAGTATATTAATACTTAATAAACTGATATCTTCAAAATCAATCTTCGCTTCTTCTGCATACGAAAAAAGTAACGCTAAAACTGTTAAATTGGCAGCACCAATAGCAAATCCTTTTGTTATTGCTTTTGCTGTGTTTCCTGCAGAGTCTAATCTATCTGCGGTTCTAATGACATCCTCGCCTAAATCTCCTTGTTCAGCGATACCACGAGCGTTATCCACAATTGGACCATATGCATCATTAGAGACTATTGTACCTACAATAGATAGTAAACCAACTGCGGCCATAGCCACACCAAAGACTCCATCGAGTAGGTATGAAAATACCATCGCAACTATTATTCCTATAGCTGGGGGTACCACACTAATAAGACCATAAGCAAATCCGGAAAGTATTACAACCGCATGTCCCTCCTTTGCCGCATTGGCCATATTCAGAGTCGGTTTCTTATCATCTCGGGTGAAGTAATCGCTTGTAAATCCAATTACCATACCGCTAAAGAGACCTAATATTGTAGCCAAATAATTTTTCCATAATCGTACTGCTATCGATTCATTGGAAACTAAAGCCATCCATACAACAAATATAGCTGCAAGACCAACAAAGACGATTGTTGTAAAATATGTACCGTAATTCAATGATTTTCCTGGATCTTCAGATTTCTTACGTTTAATATAGTATATGCCAAGTACAGAAGATATTAATCCAACGCCGCACAAGACTAGGGGAAAGATAGCAAAAGTAGCTTCTTCTTCGCCGACCATTAAAGCAAAAGCTAAGATCATAGCCGCAACGATTGAAGCCACGTATGAATCAAAGAGGTCAGAACCCATCCCTGCAATATCTCCTACGTTATCGCCCACGTTATCAGCGATCGTGGCAGGATTTCTTGGATCGTCTTCGGGAAGATTATATTCACCTTTTCCTACTAAATCTGCGCCTACATCAGCCGTTTTCGTAAAAATTCCGCCTCCTGCTTTCATGAATAAGGCAATGGAGCTTGCTCCAAAGCTGAATCCTAACACAATCAAGGGACTTCCAAAGATCCAATAAATTAATGAAACTCCGATTAGAGCGGAACCAACAACTGCTAATCCCATAACAGCACCGCCAAAGAACGCGACATCGAATCCTTGTTTAGTTCCTTTGGTACATGCTTGAGCAGATCGCGTATTTGCCTTTACGCCAACCATCATTCCCATATAACCTGCAAGCATTGAAGCTAAGGACCCAATAACATATGCAAGAGATTGTTCCCAGTTGAAAAATACAGCATATCTTGGACCTGAAATTAAAGGAGAGGGTAAAACAAAGAAGATTATTAAGCCTAAAGCTAAGACAAAAATACCTAATACTTTATATTGGACTTTTATAAACGTCTTTGCCCCTTCTTCGATATAACCAGAAACCTCAACCATTCTCTCATTGCCGGGATCTTCTTTCATCACGATTTTAGCAAAATAAACCGCTAATACAATAGATACTATCCCTGCAATTAACGCAACTAATATAAATGCTTCAGACATTTTTTTCACATAATTGTATTTGATTATTGATATTTTTTATCAATAATTATTCTATTAGCTTAATTGCTATAAATATTATTAATTTTAAAAATAAGGTTTTTTGAAATGAACTAAATGAATTATTTTATAGGTCAACCAAATTTTAAATAAAATGCGACTTTAGAGTTATAATGTGCTAATTTGATTGTTATTGAAACCCCATAGCTCTATAATTTCTTCTGCTTCTTTTATTATTTTACTTACTAAAACTTTTAAAGGGACAATTTCTCTTAGATGACCGATAGCAGTTGAAGGTGCCATGAAGTTTTTCACATTGTAATGATATATCTTTTTATAAAATTCTTTGCTGAAAATATCCAAATTAAGCCATTTTTCCTTGATTCTTTGAGGGACAGGACATTCTTGAGTTGCCATCAATGCCGTTCCAAGACATACCGCTTCAGCACCCATTGAGAGTGCCCCTAAAAATCCTCTTGCATCCCCAATACCTCCCGCAGCAATAACCGGTATTTTTAACAATTTTTTTGCCATTGTTATATTAACTAAAGTAGTTGTTGTGTAAGGATTTTTAAAACCTGTTCCTTCTAATCCAACAATAGTGACAGCATCCGCACCTTCTTTTTCAGCAGAGAGCGCATGTTTTAGCAGAACGCATTTATGTATCCAAATAGCTCCCGCATCATGAATTTTATTACCGAGAAATGAAGCTTTATAACCCGAAGTTGTAAAGATGTTACAATTTTCATTTAAAGCAATATCAACATATGTTAGATATCTGTTTTTTGTGTTTTCATCTTCAATTGAATCTCTTGCTTGGTGGTGAGGTAAAGATAGATTGATGCCAAAAGGTTTATTGGTTAATTCTTTCATTAATTTCAGATTTTCTATAAAGTCGAGAGGATCTGGAAAATTTAACGCAGCAATAATACCTAATCCCCCGGCGTTTGAGAAATTAGAAGCAAATTCTGCTTTACCCCATCCCCCAAAAGCACCCATAACCAATGGATATTTTATTTTCGTCATTTGGGTTATCTTAGTTTTCCAAATCATTAGAGAAAAACCTTAAATTAACTTTTATTTATTCTTTTTTACATAATTGGGGATATGTTTCTTTTCACATTTCCTTCTAGATTCCCAATTTTTCCAAATAATATCGAGTTTTCGCTCCAGTTCTTCCGCTGTGAATTCCTCATCATTATCATTTTCTGTAATTTAAGTACCACCTTGCCGTATCGGAAATCGGCTCCTTGTCATCATATATTCATGGAGCAATTTATCTAATAATTGTAATCGCAACTTTTCATCTTTTTCCCATAAGTTATGAAGCTCGGCTTTATCATTCTTTCTATCATAGATATCCCCATACTCGGGAAGTTCAGCATAAGTAGTTAATTTAAAATCTTCTGTTAGTAGATGAGCAAGCCGAGTAAGTAATGGTCCTTTAGGTCCAACTTCTTCATCTTCTACTATTAAAACGCAATTTCTTACCTTTTTAGAAGGATGTTTTAGCACAGGGGTCATATTATATCCCTGCATCAATGGAGGTCGATAACGCTCTTTGATTTTTAATAAGTCCATTATTGTTCTTGGAATATCTACTGAGCTTATTAATGCATCTGACACAGCGGGTTTAGTTAAGTTGGGAACTTTCCAAATTAAAGGAACGTGCAGAGTACCTTTAAAGGGAGAGGGTCCTTTAAGTAACATGCTATGATCGCCCATATAATCACCGTGATCCGAAGTAAAAATTACTATTGTGTCCTTTGCTAACCCTAACTTTTCTAAAGATGCGAGAATCTGTCCAACGGCATGATCAATAAGGCTCACAGATCCATAATTAAAGGCGATAAATTTTCTGATTGTTTCTTCGGTTTCTTCACGAATCAATGTTTTTCTCATAGGCGGATCCTTCATATATTTCCCTAAATACGGGTGATTATAAAGATTCCTTATATTATCGAAATTTTCTGGAAGGTGAATATCTTCTGGTTTATACATGTCTCTATATTTTCCCGGAGGTGATACGGGATAATGTGGATCTGGAAAAGAACAGTGTAAATAAAACGGTTTATTATTATATTTTCCATCAGCAAATCTCTCAAAAAAATTTATAGTGTTATTTTGGATATAGGTTGTATTGTATAATTCTTCAGGAATAAAGCTATCGTAGGTTAATTCAAAATAGTTATCTAAGTCTTGATAGTCATTTAATATTCTCTTAGCGAGATCGGGGGCTCTTTCCTCTAACCACTCATGATAGTGTCCTAAGACTAAAGAGCCATGACCAATCGTAAGATACATCTCTTCAAAACCATAATAAGGTGAGGGAAAGTTCTTCTTTGCTAATTGCCTTTTTTTCAGGCTAGGATCTTTCCAAATATCGAAGCCTTCGGCTGAATGATTTTTCGGCTTATAGGGAGGAGTCCAGAAGTTAAAATGAGTTTTCCCTACATTTATCGTATGATACCCTCTTTTTACAAGAGTTTGAGTGATAGTAGGGATATCTGTTGGTAAATTTATTCCATTACTTCTAACGCCATGTACATTTGGATAATATCCTGTCAACAAGGTCGCTCTATTCGGCATACACATTGGGTTTGTACAAAATGCGTTCGTAAATCTTACACTTTCATTTGCGAATTTGTCTAAATTCGGAGTTTTTAATATACGATTCCCATAACAACCCAACATATCAACACGATGTTGGTCCGTAGTAATAAGCAAAACATTCATTTTTTCACTCATACAATAAACCTCCAAAAATATCAAAAAAAGTATTCAGCTTATACAAGCTCATGATTTAGAAAAACAAGAATTAAAAAAAAAAGTTATCAATTTTATCCGTCTTTTATAAATAATTTTTTAATTCTAAAGAGTAAATTGAGTGACTTTTGGTCGTGTTTGCATTTCAGGATAGATTTTTCCGACTACAGGGGGACAGCTATTATAAATTTCTTCAATATCTATTACTCCAAATTTGATTCCTCTATACTTTTTATATCCTAAAAATGTACCTTTAACGACTTGATTGACAAATTCAAAGTTCATGCCAAATACAGCTACTTTATTATTTACAGGAATCTTCATTAAATCTTGTTTTAGAATTGAAGGGGGAAATACTAATCTATTATGATCAGCTGCTTGAAGTTGAATAGCGGGAATCATAACAGGATAACCATCTGCAGGGTCTATGTATGATATCACTCTAACCGCTATTGGAGCTTTGAATAAATTGTATCCAATCACATTTAACCGTTTCTCGGGTAATTTAGTTTTTGCTCCACCTTTAGCTAATATATTCTTTAATATTCCCTTAATGATTCCTATTAGAGGCAAATCCCTTATTGAAGTGGATGCTGTAATATTATTATAATATGCTGTATGCGTTCTCACATAAGTGAAATAGCGCATAAGCTGGGATTTATTAAAATGTTCCAAATCAGGTCCTTCTTTGGTTGTATGGGAAAAATTAGCTTTAACTTGTACGAATTTAAAAGGCATCTCTGCGGTCATATAAAAAATACCTTGTTTGGGATTTTCTTTCACATATTTCTTGCTCAACCCTTCCGTAAAAGCACCCCATACTAATTGGTTTTTTGAAATGATTCGATTACTCGATATCATTGTTATATGAGGCCATCCCCTCTCATCAATAGTGGAAACTAACTTTAACATAATATCTGGTTGAGTAAACTTAATCGCTTCTTCTGTAGCTTCGGAATTCCATTGGATTCCTTTATTTTTTCTTCCCATCTTTTCTCTCTTATCACTTTTT
>CAYUTF010000115.1:0-8886 GCA_964447495.1 uncultured archaeon | reverse complement strand
ATTACCTAGTTCATGACTTCGAACGTTTTCTGGTGTTGGTTTTTCACATACAGGCATCATATATTTTAACCTCATAATTATTTTTTTTCTTAATATTAGTACAGAGGATACTTTATTTATAGTTTAGTGCTTCAAACTTCAACAAAAGTTTGTACTATAGTTGAAGTTCATTTTATAAAATTATATATGGAGCAATAGGTTATATATATTCAATGTATTAAAACTGGTTTTGTATGAAATATGAGCATTTTGAATTATCCTCCCGAGGAAATTATCAATCCTCCCCCGTTGGAGAAAAAAAATTTTGAACATATTATACTCTGGATGCTTCATAATAATGATGAATGTGAATGGTCACATTTTACTGACGAGCCATTGAACATTAGCATTTCGACCTTATCAAATTATTTGAGTCGATTTAAGGAGCAGGGATATGTGGAGCAACCAGAAAGAAGTAGATATATGATCACTTCAAAGGGAGAAGAGAGATATAATGAACTCTCAAGGGCAAAAAAAGCAGCAACAAAATTAAGTTATCCTCCTTCCGCAATTTTAACAGAGAATTTGAAAGACAGGAATTATGAACATATATTATTATGGATGGTGTATAATAATAATCGGTGCAAATGGTCGGATTTTTTAGATGACCCGCTTTCGATTAATCAATCGTCGTTATCCAAAAATCTAAATACCTTAATTGGCAAGAAATTTGTTATTAAGGAGAATAAGAAGTATAAAATCACTCAAGAGGGAAAACAAGAATATTCGAAGATGCTAAAATATTACGATTTAGATCGACAGTCAATTTTAGAGGAAGAAAGTAAGCGGATTGAAGAGATCACGAAGAAAACAAGAACATTCTTCATGAAATATAATATAAAGGATGAGGATATTAAATTTCGATTTTTAAATAATGTATTAAAGATAGATTATGCCCGAGTGCAAAATTCTTTAGAGGATGAGGAGGATTTCAAAAAGATCTTATTATTTTTTGCAATTAACCATCCTAATTCGTATCCTGAATATATTTCCACCGCGGATTTCTCGATAAAATATGGAATCGAGAAAATCATATTGGAATTTCATATATTACAAATTGTAGAGAAGGAGATATACCCCATTAAATTTTTTACACTAGATATTGGGAATAAGAAGAAGTATTATTTTCAAGAAAGAGAAAAGATCGAGAAGGTATTGCGAGCAATTGTGGATGATTATATTACTAAGTTCACATACTTAAATAAGCTTGGTGGATATCCATACTACACTATGTATTCCTTGATTGACGACATTCTTGTGGATATCTGTGATAGTTGTTTTCCGAAAGAATTAAGAGAACCGCTGAGAGTTTTCTTACCGAAATATATTAAATATTTAACATATAAGATCGAAACCGAAAAGCAATTAATTGCGGCGTCTGATAAGTTAGAGGGCTTCATATATGAGAATGTGCCTTTAATGATGCAGAATTTTGATTCTGGAGACCGAGAGCATTATTTCAGGGGTAAAAGCAATACTCGCTTCTATTTATACCCCGATATTTTGAAGGTTTTAGCTCCTACCTATATGAAGGAAATACTCGCAGTATTTAAGGAAACGGCAAAGCAAATTGATAAAAAAGACGTGAATAAAGCTTTAAACACCATTAATTCAGCAATTAAAATAAATCCAAAAAAAGTGGAATTGATAATTTTAAAATCTATAGTGTTATGCCTATCGACAAGACCGGGAGAAGTCATGGAGATTTTAGAGGGTATTCGTGATGATATTAATGATGCTGATAAAGAGAGATTAATTCCAACTATAGATTTTATCTTATGTTTTAGTTATATGTCTATAGGTGAATATAAAAAAGCCTTTGGACTCTCGAAAAAAACTTTAAAGCAGTATCCTGATAATTTAATTGCTAATTTATGCAAAGCAATGGTATTAGGATATAACACAGTTTACAAATGGGATATGAGAACTTCGGATATAGAGACCGTTTTAGAAGAAATTGAGAAAGTATCTTCATTGGAGACCAATAGGTTGAATAGTTCTCGAGTATATCAGTTTAAAGCGATTATTTTATTTGAAATAAAGCGATTTGAAGAGGGCATTATGGCAATCGATAAAGCTATCAAATTAACTCCAAAAAATATAGATTGCTATTATAAAAAGCTACACGGTTTACTCATTAATATGAGATTTCCAGAGACGATAGCATTCTTAGATGAGATCATACCAAAATTTCCTAAAGAAAAAAAGCATCTGCTTCACAAGAAGACCTATACGTATTTTAATTGGGGATATAATGAAAATGACAACTCAAAGTACGAAGAAGCTGACGAAATTCTAAAGGATTTGATAATTATTTATCCAAAAGAATACGATTTTATTAATTCGAGAGTATATAGCTTAGCATACTTAGAACGTGAAGAAGAATCTATTAATTTAGCTAAAGAATTAGTAAAATTGGCTCCAAATGAAGGAAATTATCATGACACTTATGGTGAAGTGCTCATGATCTTCAAACGATATAAGGAAGCAATCGAGGAATTCAAGAAGGCATTAGAATTGGATCGATATGCCTATTTTGTATATCAAACATTTATAAAGATGGGAATTTGCCACTACTATTTGGAAGATTATGCATTTGCGAAAGAAAATTTGGAAAACGGAATAGAATATATCAAATCGTGTATGTGTGATCGAGAAAAGAAGGAGTATTGGTCGAAAAGAGCAAATAAATATTTGATAAAAATTAAAACTCTCCTCTTAGAAGTAGTTTAAATTTGCCGGGGAATCAAAAATCAAGATGGTGCAAACGCTTAGTCATTATAAATATATTAAAGAAGTGAAGAACGACCCCAAATTAGGGGTAATGTTAGTTGTCAATTTTAATCCTTATAAAGTATGCTCTTTTAATTGTATATTTTGTGGTATTGGTCCTACAACGGATAAAATTTGTGAAAGAGAGTGTTTTTATCCACCGGAAGAAATTTTCGCAGAAATACGTGATTATATTGAAAATAACGAGCAACCTAATTATGCATGGTTGACTGGGCTCGGTGAACCAACTCTTTACTCTGGTTTTCGCCAACTTTCCAAAATGATTAAGAATTTTTATCCTAAACTAAAGATTGGAGTCTCTTCTAATGGTTCATTACTAAATCGCGAGGATGTACGAGATGATTTTAATTTATGCGATTTTATTATCATCAATCTTAATAGCGTTTTTCCAGAAGAGTTTTCTAAGATTTGTCGCCATCATGAAAATATAGAACTAAATAATATAATTAATGGGATTATTTCTTTCAGGGAAAACTTTGCAGGAATCTTTGGAATAACTACCATTTTTATTCGAGGCATAAATGATAATCTAAAAAATTTGAACGGATTAAAAGAAGTTATATTTAAAATAATGCCTGATTTGTTTATTCTCAAAAATTATGCGTGCAAAGGTTATAGACCGATTACAGATAAATTTAAGTCAGCTGTGAAAACTATTTTCAGTGATTTCCCTAATGAAATAGTATTTAAATATTAATTAGAGATTTTAATTGACTAATTTTAAAAGAGTTATAAAAATAAATAAAAAAGCTACTACTATTCTTTATTTTCAAGATTTTGAATGAAGTCTTTTTTATTATAATTCACATGTCTGAGATTGGTAAGAAAGTAAATTAACAAGATGATCGCAACTAATATAATTGAACAGATCACAAATAGACTATCAATTCCTATGACTTCAGTAATTGGCCCCGCTATTATTGTTCCAAGTGGAGAAATAACCATTGAGAGTGTCATATCGATCGAAGCAACCCTTCCTAACTTTTCTTTTGGGACGTTTGTTTGTAAGATAGTTTGATAAATTGTATTTATAATAGGTAAGCTTAATCCCATAAACAATAAATCAAAACCTATAAATAGAAAAAATCCAATTGGAATAAACGCTAAAATTCCATAACCAATACCTATTAATACTATCCCAAGCATCATCGCATCAACTTTTCGTTTCCAGTGTTTCTTGAATGTCGTGAAAATCGCTCCAATTATGATACCTCCTTGGAGGAGTATTTGCACTAATGCATATTCCATTGCTAATCCACCATGGATCGAATTCACATAATAAGGAAGAAGTGTTCCTAAGGGTTGGATTAAGAAATTTGCTAGCATGGATACAAAGATGAGTATAACCAATCCGGGGATTAATTTTATGATGATAAAACCTTCTTTTAAATCTTTTATGAATGAATTTTTCACTTTTGCTTCTGATTTTGTTCTTACATCAGGTACTTTAATAATTACAAGTGGAATGAAAGCAATAAAAAAAGTAATCACATCAACCCAGAGCACTTGTTCAAAAGTAAAGAATTGTAAAAGTATTGCGGCTAAACCAGGTCCAATTAGTTGAACGAGTCCAACAAATAAATAATTAACACCATTTATTCTACTTAACTTTTCTCTAGGAACCATAGAAGGAATGATCGCTTGAACCGTTGGTTGATGGAATGCTTGAAATATGCTCCTCAAACCGATAAAGAGAAAAATTAACCAAATATTTAATACATTTAATATAAAAAGAACAATCAGAATTAACGTAACATATGCTTGTAAAGAATCCGCCACTAATATAATATTTTTTCTTTTCCATTTATCAGACAACACTCCTGCGATAGGCATAAATATTAGTGTAGGTAAAAGCATAAAGAACTGACCTAATGATAGAAGCGTAGGACTACCAGTTTCAAGTTGAATCCACCAAATAAGAACAAAATGGACTACCATCGATCCTAATAAGGAAAATAACTGTCCTGACCAAAAAAACATATAGCTTTTAAATGTTTTATTAGTAGCAAATTCTTCCATAAGTTATCAAATCAAATTAAGCCTAACTTATCTATTTTCCTAAGTAAAAAATAAAAATAAAAAAAAAATTTAATAGTCCCCATTAGTTATTTGCTCGGTTATCTTTTCGAAAAAAACTTCATCATCGTAATCGATTTTTTTTATGCCAGAAAATTGCCATACGCAAAGTACCACAATAGCGCCTATCAACCCCAGCATTAAAAACACGATTCGTGTTCCAAATATCTCTCCTAATGGCCATGAAATAATTGACCCAATTGGCATGATCGCAAAAGATAGAGTGTGATCGATGGATGTAACTCGTCCCATTTTATCTTTAGGTACGGTAGTTTGTATAATTGTCACATATATGGTGTTTACTATTGGCAATAATAAAGTTGTAATTGCTCCGGTTAAAGCTATATATAGAAACCATCCCGTTGGGGCTGTAGCAAAGACAATCGCCATTGCCATTATTGCCGTTAATCCCCCAAAATAAACTGTAATTTTATGTTTCCATTTTTTCTTAAGTGTAGTTATTCCCGCTCCAACAATCATACCTCCATTCATAAATGCAAATAAAAATGCTAAATCCGTTGCGTCTCCGTTATGATCGACTTTTACATACAAAGGTGCTAATACATTTAGAGGTTGAAATAAAAAGTTCAATAGCATTGACAGTAACAATATTGTAAGTAATCCTGGAATTAGCTGTACTGTTTTGATTCCAATTTTAAATTCTTTGTAAAATGATTTCTTTTCTTCCTTTAAAAGATCCTTACTCTGAAGGGGTATAACTTTTGGGACTTTAACTAAAACCAGTGGAACCATTGCAATTCCATAGGTAATAATATCAATCCATAAGATAAACTCAATAGGGAAAAACGCATACATAGTTCCTCCGATTACTGGACCAATTACTTGGATCATACTCGTAAATAGATAATTAGCACCATTGATTCGACTTAAATGTTTCTTTGGAACCATAGAAGGAATGATCGCTTGAACCGTTGGTTGATGAAATGCTTGACCTATCCCCCTGAAACCACTTATTAGTATGATCATTAAGGGATCATTTAAACCCATATAAAATAGTATAATAATTATTCCCATTACTGCCGCATTAAACGAATCTGCTACAAAGATTATCATTTTACGGCTAAATTTGTCGCCTAGTACCCCGGCAATAGGAGTTAGGGCTACCATAAAAATTAGAAATAAGAAGTTCCCTAAAGCTAGATACATTGCACTTTCAGTTATGTCGGTGACCCACCACGTTATTGCGAACCCTGAAACAAGAGTTCCAATTAAAGACATTAGTTGCCCAGACCAAAAAAAAAGATATCCCTTTATAGAGTATTCTTCCTCACCATTTCCATGTTCTACTTTTTCATTTTCACTTTCATCCATATTTATCGACCTCATTAGCTTTATTCAATAAAAGTAGGTGTTTCGATTTGACTTGCAGTATCTGACTTTATAGCGGTATCAAAATCCAGCTTTCGAAGCCCTGAAAAAAAGTACATAAAGATCGTAATTGATCCTCCTAGAATCCCACTAACTAAAAACAAATTAGTAATCCCCATAAATCCGGCTAAAGGCCCAACAATTAGAGCTCCTATCGGTGTCATTGCCAATGATAACATAGAATCAATTGAATTCACTCGACCAAACTTTTCATGTGGAATAATTGTCTGCATTATTGTTTGGAAGATAGTATTTACTATGGGTAATACAAACCCCATACAAGCATTAATTATAAAAATTAAGACAAATGCTCTGTATGGTGCTAAACCGACAATAGCATATCCTGCCATAAAGAAGATTAAGCAGTAAATTGTAAGAGTGATCTTATTTTTCCAATGTTTCTTAAAAGACGTAAGTATTGCTCCGCTAATTATTCCCGCTTCAAATCCTATAGAAATAAACGCATAATCAAGTGAATTTCCTGAATGATTCGAATAGATAAATAACGAATTTAATACATTTAAGGGTTGGATTATAAAGTTAATTAGCATCGCCATGAATAATAATGCAATGACTCCAGGAATCGCTTTTAACGTTCGCAAACCGTCCTTGAACTCTTCTGAAAAAGATTCTTCTTTTACTTGCTTTTTAACTTTTACTTTTGGTATAGTGATTAATATTAAAGGAACGAATGCGATAAAAAAGGTGATAACATCTGTCCAAAGAGCTTGTTCGACGCTTAAAAATATTAGTAGCGTGCCAGCTAATGCAGGACCTATAAGTTGGACTATCCCAGACGCTAAGAAATTTATACCATTCATTCTACTCAACCTTTCCTTAGGCACCATTGTAGGTACTACAGCATTTACTGTTGGCTGGTGAAATGCTTGGAAAATACTCCTAAGAGCGATAAATAGAAAGATAATCCAATAATCAGTAATTCCGACAACAAATAGCAAAATTAATATTACAGTTGCTCCAGCTTGGAGTGAATCAGCAACGATTATTAACTTCTTCCTATCCAACCTGTCAGAAAATACACCAGCAATCGGAAAGACCACCACCATCGGCATATACATAAAAAAGAATGCTAATGCCAACACTATAGGATCTCCAGAGGTTTCCGTGAGGTACCAAAAAATTACAAATTGTACCACCATCGATCCTAATAAGGAAAACATCTGTCCGCCCCAGAACGACATATATTGGCGGAAACTCGATTTTGTTGCTACTACTTCCATAATTTTTCTACTCAATTTTTTTATTTAAGATTTGTTTGATTGAAAAAATTTTAAAAAAATTATAATTGATCAATTATCTTGAATAGCTTAGATATGACCTCGTCTTCATTTGATGTGTATTTAAACACACCTTCATCTAATTTTCCCTCTATACCCTCAGCTGCTAATTCATATACAATATTCTCAGCATCTTCTTCTGAGATCTCTAATGTTTGAGACAACTTACTAATAGGAATCTCTCCTTGAAGTTTTATTAGACCCTGAATACGCTTTTTTATGCGCTCCAGATCCTCTTTTTCCTCTTCATCACTTCCATACTTACGCTCTACTTT
Organism: uncultured archaeon; assembly: GCA_964447495.1. Lineage (GTDB taxonomy): Archaea > Asgardarchaeota > Lokiarchaeia > Sigyniarchaeales > SOKP01 > SOKP01. The sequence continues at coordinate 1,016 of CAYUTF010000115.1, read as the reverse complement.
GCGATTTATTTTCCGCATCTTTTTTTCTACATCCTTTTCAATTTTTTTGCCTATATCCTCGATCCCTGATGCTTTAACAGTTTTCTCGATTTGGCGCCCCCATTTCTCCATTTTTCGTCCAAAATCATCCATGGATTCTGTTCCACTCAAACCTGCTTGAAGTGCACCCATCGCTTCTCTTACTAACTCTGAAACAGACTCCCCTAATGATGCTGCGAGCGTCTTCCATTCCTTCCTTTTAGAATCTGGCACTGAGATATTCAGTCGAACGGTACTATCATCTTTATCGCTTGACTGTTTAAACTTTATCCTTTCTGGACCAATCTTTAGATTAATAGTTCTTTCGTCATCATCGTCATCGTCATCATCGTCATCATCGTCATCATCATCATCGTCATCATCGTCATCATCATGATGATAGTGATAATGCTTTTTCCATTCCTTTTTTGACTTCTTATCATACCCCTCAGGTATTTTATACACATTTTTCCTATCCTCTGAATTCTCCGAATTTCCGGAATCATCAGGATTATCTGACGCTTTCGAAAGTGGCTGACCGCACGAAGCACAAAAAACTGCATTCTCGTCTAATTTCTCACCACAAAACGGACAATACTTAGTATTATTCCCTCCAATTATCTCTTTATTCTCTTTATTCTCTTTTTCTCCCATTCTTCTCTCATCTCTTTCATATTTATTTTTTTAATTCTTTATTTTACTTTTAGTTTATAATTAGATTATGATACGTGATAACTATTAATTAATAATTTTGAATAAACCTTAGTTTTAACCTTATCTATTTCTTCAAACCCATCCGTAATTTCATTCTTTTTCATTTCTCTTCACTCCCTTTTTTCTTACCATATATTTCCTTTCATTAATATTTAAATTAAAAAATTTTAAAAAAAATTGTAATTAACTCTACCGATAGCAACGAGTGTATCCTTCTATCGAACTCTTTATAATTATTTCTTCCCTTCTATCCAACTTTTTACTCATCATTTTTTTTACCTTCT
>CAYUTF010000114.1:5960-8964 GCA_964447495.1 uncultured archaeon | reverse complement strand
AAAAATCAAATTTAACCTCTTACGATCACGCTTAAGTATTTTATAAGCTAGGAAGATGAAAAATACAAATAATAATCCTTGAGCAAAATAAATGGTTAATATTCGTGCTGGATTCAACGGAGATGTCTGGTAAAAAGTCATAATATTATCACTTTTTTTTTTAATTATATTTGTTAATAATATCTTATTCTATCAATTTAAATGCACTTAACAAGGGAACATTATCAATAAAAAATAAAGACTTAGAAGTATTTTTTTTAAAGTTGCTTTACTACTCCATAATAGATAAAATATATGAAAATAATAGAAGGTAATGACAAAAAGGACCAAACTAATCGAAAAGTAGGGTCTGCTAATGTGTTTGAAATGGAAGTGCCGTAATATAAGAAATAATAAGCAAAAATCCCAATTAAAAAGTATTTCCATTTTTTCTTAAGTTCTTTATGTTCAAATTTCCGATATAACTTCAAAGAATAGAAAATTGTTGGTCCAATCACTGAATTACAAATGATAAAACTATAAATTAAAAACAACCAACTCCATTCGGGTTTCCAATCGGTAAATTCATTGATCTTAATTCCTTCGGGAATTAATAAAAGGATTAATAACAATATACTGAATATTATAAGGAGGGAAGCTTGAATTTTTTTAGTTATTATATTTTCTGATTTTGACAAAATAAGCACAAAAATAAGCAGAAACATTAGAGATAAGCATAGAAAAAAGTATGTAAGATAATGCAAGAAATATACAATGATTTCATCAAAGATGAATGCATATAAAATGTTAATGAGAACACCTATAGTTGTTGATAAATAAAAAATACTTAAAATCAAGTTAATCCCTTTTGCTTCTCGTTTGAGAATTCTGTATGCAATATACAAGAAGAAAAATCCAATTATACCTTGAACGAGAAAAACTTGAATAAATCTAGCTATATCTATATATTGAAAATACAACGCATAATCCCTTTTACTTAAGTTATTTATAATTGTAAATAACGAATTGTCTTTTCTTAGTTAATAATAATTATCATATATTTTTAATTATATGGATAATATACCTAAATAGACTTAATAAAATAAATAATTTATAATGACAGAATCAAAAATCAAAGAAGAAAACTCTAGTGAAGACCCCAATATCTTAAAATTAATTGAAAAAGTGAAAACCTCGGCTAATTATTGTTATAACTGCAATCGATGTGTGACAGTTTGTCCTATTTCACATCTAGGAGTATTTTCTCCACGTAATTTAATAAACGATATCTCTTATCTCAGTATTAAAGAAGCTTTAGAGAATAACAATATATGGGAGTGTTTAACTTGCGGTCAATGTTCAGTTTATTGCCCTATGACTTCAGATAATGTTGGAGTAAGAATTCCAGAATTAATTTTAGAACTTAGAAAGATTTATGGTCAAGAAAATTCTCAGATCGATAAATTAGTGGCATGTGAAACCCATAACGGCGTTTTTCCATTAATATCTCAGATAATGGCTGAAAATCCGCTCCCTCCAAACAAACTAGCCTTTCTTAAAGAAAAAAGACTGAAAACGTCAACTTCAGGTGAAGTTGCGTACTTTGTAGGTTGCTTACCACTTATGGATGATATACTTTATGATTTTAATGTGAAATATACCGACACTGCGATTACAGTTATTAGTTTACTAAATGGCGCGAATATTGCGCCGGTAGTTTTAGATGAAAAATGTTGTGGCCATGATATATTATGGGCAAAAGGGGATACAGAAACATTCAAAAAGTTAGCAGAATATAATGTAGATCTTTATAGGAAAGCAGGAGTAAAAACTATTATTGTAAGCTGTGCTGAAGGATATAGAACCTGGAAGATTGATTACCCGAAAGTTATAAAGGATTTTGATTTTGAAGTTCTTCATTTTTCTGAATACTTTCTGAGAGAAAATATTCTTAACAATGTACGATTTCCCCAAGAAGATGAAGTAGTAGTGACTTATCATGATGCGTGCAGAATAGGGCGATTAGGAGGGAAATTGTATGATGCACCACGAGAAATTCTCAAAAAAATTTCGGGAGTAAAATTAGTAGAAATGGAAAATAACAAGGACGATGCTCAATGCTGTGGTGTATCCGCCTTTTCCTGTTGTAATGAATATACACGAGTAATCCGGCAAAATCGTATTCAAGAAGCAGTGGATACCGGTGCCAAATATTTAATTGTACCTTGTCCTAAATGCCTATCGCATTTTAACTGTTATTTAACTGAACCAAGTTTAGATGAGATACACCAAGAATTAAAAGATAAAATTAAAATTATCGATTTAGCGACGTTTTTAGGCAACAAGCTTTTTCTGTTTTAACTCCATTTTATGCTTGTTTTAGAAGTGAAGTAATATAATCCCATTTCTTATTGATTTTTTCCGCTACTCTTAACCTATTGAAAATTTTATATTCAAATGCGCCTATCAAGTTATACATATCTTTTACTTCCTTATATACCTTGGAATCTTCGAATTTCTTATTAAAGTTATCTATATTATCATCACGCCATAATTTCTCGTTGAAATGTATATCATTAACATCAGTATTCATTTTATCTATACAATAATTAACCCAAAGATTAGCCATTTCCATAGAGTAATATAATCCAGATGATCCAAAGGGATTTATAAGCCCTGCACTATCTCCTATTAATACAACTCCTTTATTGGGTGTAAATGTATCTGCCATTTTAGCATTAGGAAGCTTGGTAATCTCTTCATAATCAATAGTTGCACCTTTAAAGTAAATACTAAATCCGGGATAATTTTGTTTAAGATCCTTCCATACCTCCATTATTTTATTATCATCTGGAATGGATACCGTTTTCATATTGGGTACTTGCCCCATACGTAACATTAAACCTACTTCTGCTTTTTTGTCTTTTAGGGGAAAAAAGTAAGCTACACTTGGAGGAAACTCTGGAGCAAACTTTAAATCACCATTTCCTATAAAGTAAAACTGAAGGTCTGGAGTTTCTTTTAA
>CAYUTF010000114.1:0-5860 GCA_964447495.1 uncultured archaeon | reverse complement strand
ACTTTAAATCACCATTTCCTATAAAGTAAAACTGAAGGTCTGGAGTTTCTTTTAAAGTATAATTAGCTTTACTAATAAGACATTTGATTATTGGACAGTTCATTGCAGCATAAGATATCCCATATTTTTTTCCGATTACCCCCTCATACCCGCTACAATCAAATATAACATTACCATATACTTCCTTAATCCTATTATCTTGATCTCTAAATTTCACTCCAACGGTGATATGGTCTTCCTCCACAGGCTCCAATACTTCACAATTAAGTAGTATCTTTACTTCTAATTTCTTCGCAATTTCAGTAAAGCGATCAATAAAAGTTCGCCATTCAAAAAAATAATGGGGATAATCTTTATAAGTGGTAAATCTCTGTAAATCCCCTGGAGAATGCCATACTCGTCCACCATTTGATTTTATACCAATTGAGGACAAAAAATCTTTTCCAAGAATTTTATCCACTATTGGCATATGCGCCATACCTTCCCCTCTTGGTTTTGGCCCCGTTCTATCTCCCTTTTCTATGATAATAACCCTATAACCCTTCCGTGCAGCAACAATTGCCGCTGTTAATCCTGCTGGACCGCCTCCTACAATTACAAAATTATAAAAAGATGAATTTTCTGAGGTCATAAAAATGATTAAGAATTGAGATTATTAATTTATTTCCTATGAGGGTTCTTCTTGAAGGTAATAAGAAAAATTAAACCAACAATTGCATTATTTTTCGTGCCATTCGGCTCCGCAACGTCCACAACGGTATTTTTTTCCATAAACCCGCGGATAATCACTAATTATATTAGCTTTATCTACAGATTCATGGATCATATTTTTAAGCTCTTCTCCACAACTTGGACATTTTCTTCTGCCTTCAGATTTTTCAATTGTTAAAATTCTATTAGTTTCTTCTCCCATTTTAGATTTACCAACTCTATAATATTAAGAAATAAAATTAATTGTTAATTGCATATATATTAAAAATTGAGTTTATTAAATCTTTTTAAAAAGATATTAGCAGTGACCATTTTGTTTTTCTTTCAATAATTCTTGTCCATAGGCTTTAGCAAGATAGAGTACTTCAGGATTGGAGGACTGAAACCTTACAAGCAACTCGTTAAGGATTTGTTCCAATATTCTTTCAATATCCTTATCCTTATTTTGAATTTCATGACAATAAATGAAATTTAACTCATTCGTTTTTTTAATCAAGTTCAATCTGCTAATCCTAAAATATTCCGATGGAACTCCTTTTTCAATATAAAATGTATCAATCCCAGCAAGTATTGTTAATCCTTGAAAATGATATTTTTGATTAAACTCATCAATTTCATGGGATGTATATCTGGTAATTGATTGAGTATCATATATATTTACACTAACTATGAGCGCATCTAAAGTTTTGACTTCATCCCGTTGAGTTATCAATTGATCCAGGCTTTCTGCCAAAATTAGGTTGATTTTGAAAGGAACTTTTTGATGGAGTACTAAATATTCATTTACATTTTTGTTGGAAGTTGAATTCAGGGATTTTTGTTTTAAGTAATTATGAAAAAGTTCCTTTTCAGAATTAATCGTTCCAACAATACCCAAATTAATGCTAAGCTTAATTTTTTTCAAGCCCACTCCTTCCAAAAACAATAATTAATCTTCGTAATTTTATAATATAAATAAATTATAGGTGTTATAAAATGTTGTTTCATTTTTTATCTTATCAGGAGAAATGAGGATATCATGTTAAAAATATACCTAAGTTTGATTTTTATGGTAATAATGTGGAGTTTTTCCTTTATTGTTGTTGATTTTGGTATAGAATTTATTCCACCTTTATCTTTAGCTCTCTACAGATTTATAGTGGCCTCGATCGGTTTTATCCTAATCGATCTCTTTCTGTGTATCAAAAAAAAGAAAAATCATGAAGAAAATTCTAACGTTTCAGAAAATTTTAAGATAATTAAGAATAATTGGCCATCTCTCATTATTGCGAGCTTATCGGGCGTTTCATTGTTCTTTCTAAGTCAATACATCGCAATTCAGCTAATAGGACCCTCCCTTCCTGCTTTATTTGTCTGTTTATTAGCCCCCATTATCATTAGTATTCTAGCCTTAATCTTTTTTAAAGAGAAATTAACTAAAATAAAAATTCTTGGTTTTATTATCGCTACACTCGGAGCTTTTCTTCTAGTATCCGGAGGAGATATTAAAACTATTATGCCTAATTCTCCAAATTTTTTAGGTTATATCTTAGCACTCATAACTCCGATATTATGGGCTATTTATTCAACAATTACCAAAAAACTAATTAAATCGTCATCGAATATTAAAATCAATAAATATATCTCTTATTTTGGTTTAGTCGAATTATTCATATTTGTCCTTATTTATAATGAGTTTGAAATATTCCTTTTAAATTTTCTAAATATAATTGTATTTTTATGTGCTCTATACTTAGGCATAGGGTGTTATGTAATTGGATATTATATCTGGCAATATTCTCAAAATAAATTAAAATCTTTGAAAGTGGCTTCATTTTTATATATTGAACCATTCTTAACGCTTATATTTTCATTTATATTAGCAAGACATGAAACTATATTAATAGGGAATATTTTAGGTGGGATCATCGTATTAATCGCTGTTATTCTTATAAATTACAAATGATAAGTTATTGAAATAAAAATGGAGATTTAGAGAAAATTATTTTTAATTTTTAGTAACTCTGCTTTTAACTTATCATCAATGGGTTTTATTGGAGCTTTTTTTTCTAATTTAGTAGCTTCATCTTTTGCTCTACTTCTTGCTGATTTTGACCCTAATGCTTTCCATGAATCTCGTGTCATCCTATCGATTACGGGGCTCGTAATGAATAACTCTTCTCTAAACAATTTTAAAGTGCTTGGATGTGATAATAATTCTTGTTTTTCATCGTAATCTTTTAATATTTCTGAAGCAAAAGGAGAGCCATAATCTTTAATCCCCTTTAAGAACCTTTTTACCATTCCAATAATCTCATTATCAATGATTAGCTTTTCAATACTCTGGGTTGATTCAAAATCGAGCATACCTGGACCGGATATCATATTGATTCCTGCGATGCCAGCAAGTAAAGCACCCATACCCGCTTCAAATCCGGCTTGATTATCGGGAACTTTTGAATCACTCAAACTCATATATGCATGGGTAGGCATTTTTAAGAATTTGCCCATCTCAACATTCCCTAAATTAATCATCATAGTCTCAATTGCACCCATTGGTGTAGTGCCTGCCTTCATATCGAGTATAGCCGGAGATCCTCCCCATATTAAAGGAGCTCCTTTCTTTGTTAATTGTGCGATAACCACTCCTGCTAAACTCTCAGCACAGTGCTGAGTTATTGAACCTAATAGTGTTATAGGAGCGCTAGCTCCGGCCAAGGGCATAGATACAAATTCAGAAGGGATCATGCTTTTTGCAGCATCAATTACCGATTGAGTGGTTAGATCCGACCATTTCAAAGGAGGACTGGGACATGCATCAAAAATCGCCAAGGGTTTATGGGCAAGATCCTTTTCAGATAAACGACAGGCAAGAAGTAATTCTCGCATAATTGAGAAGCTTTCTTTACGAAAGGTACCAGTAATCACAGGTTTATAGCAATTATTTAAAGCGATATATAATCTATGCCAATCTTGGGCATCTTTAGGAACATCTTGATATATTAAAGCAGTGCTTTGAGCATCCATATATTTTAGATGTTCAACTACCTTTGAAAATCTGATAAAGTCTTTAGATTGCGCATTTCGTGTCTCTCCAGTGTTCTCATCTAATATAAATATTGCAGCGGAACCTGGATCATAATTTACCTGATCTCCTCGCAATAATAAACATTCTTCCCCCTCTCGATCATATAATTTTATCTCCTCTGGAACGTTCTCTAAACACCTATCAATAATATCCGATGGAATAAAGAACCTAGAACCTTCTTGCTTTATCCCTTGATTACGGAACAGGTTAATTGCTTCTTGATTTTCTATAAATACTCCTTGTGTCTCTAATATATTCTTTGCTTCCTTGAGTATTTTATTTTTATATTCCTCATTTAACACATTCAATTTTGGTCTTACTATTGTCATATATTTTTTCAGCTCCGTGATATTGATTTGATTATTTTTTTTATTTCATAAATTGTTTTAGGCGATGTTCCACAGCACCCTCCAACAATCTTTACCCCTAAATCAATCATTTTATGAATATGATCTGCAAACTCTTCTATGCTTTGGTCATAGTGGGTTTGACCTCCTAAATCCAATCTTGGCTTACCTGCATTAGGTTTAATAGAGATCGGCAAACTTGTAATCTTTTTCATATCTTTCAGTAAATCTATCATATCAAATGATCCTAATGTGCAGTTTGAGCCAATTACGGATACTTTATAACTTTCTTGAATAGTGATGCATTTTTCAAGACTATCTCCCATAATCGTAAAAAAGCCTCGCTTAGTCTTTTTATAGGTCATGGAGCTAATTATCGGTTTTGAAGAAACTTTCTTAATTGCCTCTAAAGTGGCTTTCATCTCCTCGATATCCGAAATGGTCTCAACATGCCATAGATCAACCCCCTTTTCTAAAATCTCAACTTGTTTAACATAACTTTGAAACCACTCTTCTGGTGTAATTTTACCAACAGGGGGTCTGTAATGGCCTGAGGGCCCAATATCGCCAACAACAAGCGCACCATTCGGACAACTCACTCTAATATTTTCAATCGCTTTTTCATTTATCTCATTAATTCGATCTTCAAGTTTATAATTCTGCAGATTTAAGTAACTTGATCCAAAGGTATTAGTTTGAACCATATTAGATCCCGCATCATAATAAGCTTTATGAATTTCTGAAATAACCTGTGGTTCTTCAATATTCAAAAGATCTGGCAACTTTCCCAGTTTTATACCTCGTTTAAATATCTCTGTCCCCATCCCTCCATCAAAGAGGATAATCTTTGAATCATCATTTAGCCAATTATCGAACAACATCTTGACTCTTCCCTCTTATTTGCATTACTTATTTATTAATTAATTTTTTTACTAACTTCACAGCCTCAACAGCATTATCCGCATAACCGTCAGCTCCACTTTCTTCTACCCATGAAGGAGTAACTGGAGCACCTCCTAATATTACCTTGAAATTGTCTCTCATACCCTTTGATTCTAATAGTTCTATTACTTTTTTTTGCCCGAACATCGTAGTTGTCAATAAGGCTGATACTCCAATAATATCTGCGTGTTTTTTGATGGCTGTTTCTATTATTTTCTCTGCCGAAGTGTCTGCTCCTAAATCGTACACTTCAAACCCATTAGCGCTCAACATTGTGGCTACAATTGTTTTTCCTATCGAATGAATGTCTCCTTCTATGGTTGCTATAACAACAATTCCCGAAGAAACTTGCTCTCCCTGCTTTTTCAGATGCGGTAAAAGAATTTCTAGTGACTCTTGCATAATAGTACCCCCAAGCATCAACTCAGGTAAGAAAAATTCTCCCTCTTCCCATAAATCTCCGATTCTCCGAATACCATCTCCAAAACCTTTTTCAATAACATCAAGTAAGACCAAATCCTCTTCAATAGCCCTATTCGCCAAGCTAATAGCCTTTTCCTTATTTAACTCTACAATAGCATCCGAAATTTCCTTATAAAATTGTTCAAGGGTCAAAATTTAATCTCCTAAATTCTTTTTCAATATAATTTTACAATTATTTTATCTAATTAATTAAAATTTCGAAAATTGGAAATCGAATTGTGAACTCTTATAACTTTTAGACTAATCTTATTATTCCATTGTTACCAGATTATTTAACTGAATAAAATTATATATTTTCACACTATATTAA
>CAYUTF010000113.1:0-9087 GCA_964447495.1 uncultured archaeon | reverse complement strand
TCATCAATATCTATATATGGCTCGGTGAAAAGAGGATCGCTTGAACTATTAGATTCATTTGTTTTCATAATAATTAACCTTTTTTTTCAATTTAAAAAATGTTTATTTTTAATTTTTTACTAAATTTACTTATTTTTTATTCTTTTTATAATAAATTAATTTACTTGTTAGCAAAGAAGTGCGATAGTTTAACAATCATAAGATAAACTATTTGGATATATTCACACTTAATTTTTAAACACTTTTGTTAAAAATATGATTAAAAGATTTCTGATAAATAATTTTTAAATAAAATATAGAATTTTGAAATAATATAAGAATACAATTTAAATTGTATAGATTATGAAGTTTGCGATTTTAAAGAGATATAAGAAATGGCTGATTGTATGGATCATATTTATCGTTTTGTTTAACTTCATTCTCCTTTTGAATGGACAACTTATGGGGTCATTCACTATATATACCATCTTAACTCAAAATTTCTGGTTTGATACGGTTCTAATTTTTTCATTCATTCCAATTCTTTCAATAGCGGCTTATTTTTTGGGGGGATATCTTTTTACACCATTCTTGATATTACTTCATAAAAGAACTATTGGTAGGTCATTTATATATGGAATAGAAGAACGTGAACGACCAAAGTTATTTAAGGGAGCCTTTCTCAAATCAATATTTCCTGCATTAATGGCTTTTAATATTGCAATTCTTTTAAGTGATGAACCTGTGATTCAAAGTTTCATTTTTACCCCAACGTTCCAATCAGGAGCTTCACCCGCCGTATTACAAATTCTTACGATAACAATACTCCTCCCCCTTGTTTCTGCCATAGCAATTGCAGTTTTTTCTGCTGCTTTTTTCTTAATTGATTCAGGAATAGAATATTCTAATAAAGAGCAAAAGAAAGTTAAAAACGGTTCTTATCCAATTGAAGTTAGATCGATCGGAACTTATTACTTATATTTTCTTAAAGGATATGCAGGTATCTCTGTAATCATAAGTATCGTTCAACTATTATCTGATTATCTTACTTCAATTCACGATGTAGGTTCAATTATCTACATTATAAACCTCATTGCTTGGCCATTTATGCCTTTAGCAATTGCTCTTTTTATGGTTCCAGCAGTAATTATTCAAGATGCTACTTATAATAGTCGCAATAAGTTTGTAAGAAAATGGGCAGTAAATTTTGGTATTAATGGAAGATTAGAAAATCCTTTGGGCAGAAATAAATAATATTTAAAATAATTATTTAAAAAAAATTTCTTTTTCTTAATATCTTAAAAACACTTTATTTTATCCTTTATCTGGATATCTTTGATAAAATCATTTATACGATTAATGATTGCAATTGCCTCACTGATCTCATCTTCTTTTTGAATTTGAAAGCAATTGAAAGGATAAGATTATCGAATTCTAAAGTTAAAAATATAATAATATTACCTTGTTCTCCTCTTTTTCTTTTGTTTCTTTTTCTTCTTTCCTTTTTTTTCTGGTTCTGGGGTAACATCTACATCTACTTCAGCAACAATAAAGGCTAAGTATATAGGAGTTGACTGAGGATGACGTTGGTCATTAAAAATATTGAACTTTATATCTTTAATTTTATAATATTTTTTACTCTCATGTAAAAGTAAAAGATTTCGATTAATCTTATTTGTAAAATCTGAAGGATCATCAAAACTTCCCCCAACAACATATACTTGATCAATTCTTACAAATTTTTTCTCGACTGGACCTTCTTCCATAATTCATATCAAAAAATTAAAAAAAAGATAAATAATTTATGTTTAGATTATAATTATATTTGGATTGGTAATCCAATACCAATTTAATTCTATTAAGGGGAACAATAACTCACCATTAAATTTAAGAAAAAAAGTTGTATAAATAATCAAATTTATTGATAATTAATATTATTAACATTAAATGCGACTAAAACCTTGATTACTCCCAGTTACTTTTTCAGTAAGCACATCGAAATCATATTGAATATACATGGCTCTTGAACGTACCATTGGCTCTACAAAGAAAAATTTTATAGATACTACGTTATTATTTTTAAAAAATATTGGTAAAACAGTCCATTTTGCATAATAATAATCTTCCATACATAATTCCATTGCTTTCTTAAAAAAAACCCTCTCTTGGGGTGTTAGATTTGAATTATTCTTATACAATAGCTTAGTTTTCGAAATGTAAGACTTTTTTTCAAGATGTAATGAAATATTATTGCCTATAATTTCTCTCTCAAATATTAGAAAATAAAAAGGTAATACACCAGGAAAATATTTTTGATTCTCTTTAAGATGAGAACTTATCCAGACTTTTGTAAAAATTCGGAAAACGTAATAGGCTATTATAAAATATGTATAGATATTAGTAACTAAGAAGAATAGGGATATGCTTGGAAAATAATTATAGATTACTAAAAGACTTGCTATAAATATCCAAGAAGTTAATAATGTAAACGAGCTCCCTGCTTTTTCAACATAAAAACAATATTCTTTCTTAGATATGGGATAAAAGCATGGTATTTTTGTAGTATTGAGTAAGTCAAGAGACACATGGATGCCATAAAAAATAAAACCTATAATCCACACAATGATAAACGATTGCTGTGTTAGAAATGAATAAATTCCCCCAATAATCGCAGAAATTAAAACTCCTATAACATAAGAGTGGGAACCAGAACGATGCTCGAGATAATTTGATTTGAATATTTTTCTTAAGGGAGAAATAAAAACATCAAAGTCGGGTAAAATAGCAAAAATTATGGCATAAATTAAAAAATCAACTGTAACTTCCTTCAGAAAAAGGAGATACATAAGCGCTCCAAAAACTAAATGAGTAAAAAAGTCCATATATAAAATCTCAGTTAAATATTTTCGGTAATATATGCATTAACGATTACTTTTGTTGCTATTCTTAACTATTGCATCAATTACTTGCGGCATAACTTCACGAGGAAAACTATGCCCCATTCCATCTATAATCAATAATTCTGCGCCCGGAATTGTTGATGCGATTTCTTTACCTGCCTCAAAAGAATTAAATGGATCTTCTCTCCCGTGAATAACAAGAGTGGGTACTTGAATTGCAGAAATATAGGGTTTAATATTGCCAGGTACAGCCATTGCTGCTAATTGGCGCGTTGCTCCTTCAGGATAATAACTACGATCGTACTCTTTTGTTCTATAATCTCTTCCTTGATTTTCATCATAAGGAAAACTACCGTGGATGAGATGATCGCGCTTAACTGTTTCTTCAATATACGCCTCTCGTTCAGAAGGAACAGGGGCAAAGAACTGTGTCATAACCTCTGGTTTCCCTTGCGGCAATTGGGGATTTCCAGTCGTGGATATGATTACTGTTAGAGATAATACTCGAGCTGGATGTTTGTATGCTAGAATCTGTGCGATCATACCTCCCATTGAGGCACCACAAATATGTGCTTTATCGATATTTAATGCATCAATGACACCGATTGCATCGTCTACCATGTCTTCTAAAGTATAAGGGACTTTTGGCAACTCTCCGCGAGCATAAGCAGCATTAATCTCCATGAAGTCTGGGATACCTGCTTCTTCAAATTTAGTTGACAATCCTACATCTCTATTGTCGAATCTGATGACAAAAAAGCCATTATTTGCTAAATTCTCGCAAATCTCATCCGACCAAGCAATCAACTGGCTTCCCAATCCTGCTATCAATAATATTGGTTTAGAAGTCGGATCTCCGATTGTATCATATTCAATCTCTACCTCGTTTATCTTCACTTTTGGCATTTTAATTCATACTCCTTTTCTTTTATTTTTTGATTATACTCTAAGATATTCAGCTCAGGAAATTATTTCTCATATAAGCTAATCTTCAAATAACAATCTTTTATCGATTATCATAATTAATTTTGGATTGATTATCAAGTTTGTTAATTCTATGAAGGGGAACGATAACCCACTACTAAAATTGAGCATAAATGCGAAAAAAAGTTGGAATTTTATTTTGAAAACAAACAATTTTGAATAGAAAATTATCAAAAATATTTAAATGTAAAAATATATTCAAATCAATTAAAGAAAATCCCTATATTTACCTTATCTTGTCAGATCATAACCAATTCATTATAAATTAATTTATTTCTCTATATAAAAAGATTTATTTAAGGGTAAAAAGATCATATAAACATATAATCTCGTATACATCTCAATAACATGTTGCGTAAAGGGTCTGAATTTCTCTTAGGATTGTTTTTTTCTGATGATCAAACTATAGTATATGATAATATCAAATTATCTCATGATTTATCAAAAGAAGCAATTCGAGAATTAAAGTCGATTTCATTTAAATTCCTCGGTCCTTTATTTATGACAAGAAATTTATATAAGCAAAAACAGTGGAAAATTGATTATATTGAAACCTCATTAACCCCTCAATTGAGAATGAAGGTTGATGATACCCTTATGCAGTCGTTTACTTGTCTTAATTCAACAAGAAAGACAGCCGGATATATAACCAATCTCTTTACTTTTATAGGCTCACCATATACAGAAGATTTAACAATGATATACGAGAGATTAGATAAATTTATTCATCCAAGCATAATCCAAGGAAAAATTATCGCTCAAAAGATCCATGATACTGATTTTGACTTCAACCTGTTAGTAGAAGAGGAAATAGAAAGGGGGATTGATTTACTCGAACATACCCTAGGATCTTCTAGAAAGATTTATTGGGAGGAGAAAATGGCTTATTCAACCGTAGCTGTAATTAAAAGAACTAAAAAAGACGGATTGTTAGAGTCTGATCTCTATACATTTGATTTAGATGATCCATTGAGAAAAGAAGCCTTAAACTGTATCCCCTCTTATTATTTTATGGGTATTTTACCTGATTATTATGAAAAAATGATGAATGAGACCTTAAGACTATTTGGAAAAGATGGACTTTATTCCAATATTATCAAAATCAAGATGAGTAATCCAGATATGGTGGTGCTATATATAGAAGAATTCATAACTAATGAAGATGGAAAGACAAGTTACGGCTTAATTCTAATTCCGAGCAACAATAAAGTAAAGGAATCACGAGATTTATTTTTTTACAAGAAAAAATTACGAAATATGTTAGATAAAAATAAAAATTTTGAAAGAGCTGTTATTGAATTAAATTCTAGGATAAATCCATTTCAAAATTGGAATTTAAATTCCGATGAATCGCTTCAAAATATCGAAAGATCCCTAGATAGCAAGCTATAATAATTATTTTCAGAAGGTTAGAAAAAAAAATGGAGGAAATACAATTCAATAAACTTTACAATATTGATAAAGAACGATTATATTCCAATTTTCAACGCATTCAGAATCAGTTTAAAGATTTGAACTCAACAGAAATTATAGCTACATTCTTATATAATCAATCCATTGGAACCTCAATACCGCTAATTTCAGAAGTATTAACTTATTTTCAGCATAATCTCTCTAAAGATGTTGAATTATTAGATTTTGTATTTGAATGGATAAGAGCCAATAAAATTCGGCTGGAATACAAGAAATATATAAATTTAAGTGATTACAAGGCATACACCATCGCGTTAGATGATATTATTTTCCTCTTTTTCCTAAAATATGATGAATATTTAAGATTGCTATTTAGAGAGAATATGGAGGAATATGAATTTACTACCTTGTATCAAATCATCTTCAATCCAAAACAATCAAATCCCATTAATTTAATTGAACTATTAGAGAGAAATAAAGCTAAAGTGCCTTCTATTATAATTAATGAAGAGAAGATTAGTATAAAGATTCATACGCTTCGAGAAGGGTTATCAGAAATGATACGAAATGATTATTATGAGGGGAAACCAGCAGATATCAAATTTATTAATTATGAGAAGAAAACTTCAAATGAAAATGCCATCGAGAAAGATTTTGATGGAACAATGGTAGAAAGGTTAATTAAATTTTATTGCTTTCAAAAAAGGGAAATTGATAAAAAAGAATTTACCCTGGCAATTAATCAATTTTTATCTTCTTATTTCCAATATGGAATTTTTTATAATTTTAATGAGTTCAAGGAAAAATTAATTTCCAGCTTCGCAGATTATATATATTCTGGTTTAACACAAAATTATGAAAACTATTCGATCGAAACTATACAAAATGAACTTTTTTTGGAAATAAATGAAGTTGAAAAAAAGTTTCTAAATGTAAGATTGAAAGGTAAAGCGTGGATTGAAGATTTAAAGCCAATCTTACAAAATTTTATTGAAAAATTTGTAAATCAATTATAGTTGAGAACATTTTGCTCCCAATATTTTTTAAATTATAAAATGTACACCAGTTTATATTATGTAGTGATATCTTTATTAAAAGCAAAAATTCTTCTCATATATTAATTACTACAAAAAATAGTATGAAATTATTACTTAAAAGGGCATTATCTACTTTTATTTACGATTTTTACTTCTCTAAATTTTCCTTTACTCTATACTCTATAATTCTTCTTACTAAATCAAACGGTAGTGGCTTATTTATTGGAAATTTGACGGAACCTTTAGCTACTTCATAGGGAGACAACTCCTTTTTAAATGCTTCAATACCCGATGGGGTTGGATAAAATCCAATATGATTTTTATATGCTGCAAAATGTACCAAGTTGCCATTTAGTTTGAAGGTAGGTATTTGATAATTGATCGTTTCTTCTGCTTCGGGGGCTGAAGTTCGAATAGTATTTCTTAGCTTCTCTAAAATATCTTGGACTTCTTTTGGAAATGTACTAATATAGTCCTCCATGCTCCTGAATTGCTTTTTAGATTTTGATATGTTGTTTCATATGAGAATTAAATATTTAAAGATATTGTAGATAAAAAATAATTATTTAGGGAGTGAGCTAATAAGAAGCTTCCTTCAGAAAGAACAGAATTAAATGATTCTAATTAAGATCTGAAATACCAAAGTAATACTTCTGTGAGATTTTGTTGCATTTTAGGCATTTATATATAGGAGGCTTACTCTTGGGGGTATTTAAGACCTTTTCCATGAGTTCGCCGCAATCTGGGCAATATTTCTTAGGTATTTCTTTTTCTGATGTGATAAACCAATTTGGTTTTATTCTACTTTTCGATTCCATAAATAAAAATAAGAAAAACGATCATAAAAATGTTTACCTTCGATCATGACCATGATCAGAAATAGCAATAATAAAGAAATGATTTCAAACATATTTAACCCAAGCTATATTTTTATGGAAGAAACGATATATCAATTACACCTCAATTTATCTTGGAATTAAATCCTAATTTCAATATCCTCATTTAATTTATATAACAATAATCTATTCTAAAAATAAGGTAAAATAATATTTCATTAATAATTATAAATTGGAAGCAATTAAAACATTAGATGAAAGAATAAATGAAAAGTGAATTAAATAATAATTTTAGAAAAATCGCACGAGATTTTAAAGGTAGAATAGAATTAATGAAGAAAATACCCCTTAAAACGTCTACGTCTCTTTTCTTTGAACTATGCAATTTTAATTTAAATAACTACATTAAGATTGAAAAAGAGAGATATCCAGACAAAACAATTAATGATATAATCATTAAAATGTATAAAATCAAAAATAAATAGAAAAAAATTGATAGATTATGGAAATACGATTTGAGAATGCTTATTTTCAAATTATTAAATTTTTAGAAAAAATTGAGAGAGAATATGGCATTAAATATTACTTAGTTGGAGGAATTTTAGTAAGCATTTATTCTGAGACTAGAACTACTCAAGATATTGATTTTGTAGTTGATATTTATTCTGTTAATTATAATATAGATACTTATATTGAACTTTTGAGAAAAAATAATTTTTATCCCTTACAAGATTGGATTGCTGCTTCAAAATTAGCCAAAGATATTCAATTATTACAATTTTTAGATAAACAGCAAGTGATTAAATTTGACAATTATATTATAGATCGTAAAAGTCACAGTAAATATAAAAAAATTGGACCATTGGGTTTAAACCGAAGAGTTAGAATTAATTTTGGAGGATTAAAGTGTTGGGTTGCCTCGAAAGAGGACTATTTATTAAGTAAACTTGTATTTGGAGGTTGGCAAGATTATACTGATGCATTGGGTTGTTGGTTACGTTATCAAGATGAACTAGACAAAAAATATTTGGAATTAATGAGTAAAGAACTTGAAACACAGAGAGAATATACATTATTAAAATCTGGTATTGATGATCCAGATGAATTTTTTAAAAATTTAAAAGATCATCAATAATTTACATGAATTCTTTAATAGATTCAAGGATTAGTTGATGGAAATAGGATATAATAAGAAAAAATAATAATAATTTACTTACCGACGAAAATTGGCTCTCTCTTTTCTTTTAAAGCCTTTAATGATTCTCCAAAATCTTTACTTTGAAGTGCCTTGGTCCACATTTTATTCTCCAAATTTAGTTGGTTCTCTAAAATTTCCCTAAAATATGTATGCATGGTTTTTTTTATTAATTTGATTGAGAGAGATGGTCCTTTTGGGGGGATAAGTCTTAAGGCTTGCGCTCTGGCATAAGGCATTAAATCCTTCTTCGGTAGTACTTTATTGACAAGCCCTAAATTTTCCGCATCTTCTGCTGTCATCCGATCCCCGAAATAAAAAAGCTCCTTAGCTTTATTCATGCCAACCATGAATGGTAAAAGAAGCGTAGTAGCAAAATCAGGCATAACCGCTCTTTTAACAAAAAATAAGGCCCACCATGCATCCTCCGCCATATATACTAAATCTGAACAGATTACTGGAAGTGTAAATCCCCCACCCACAGCGAATCCGTTAATTACAGATATGACTGGTTTTGAAAAATCCCAAAATTTGAGACATAACTGTTTTGATGCCATATCTCTTAAGTTGATTTCTGTTCTATACTTTTCAAGTACATCCTTCAACATATCTTTTGAAAAGTAACCTCCCGAAGAAAAAGCTTTTGCTTCCTCACAACCAGTTAGCAACATAACTTTGACTTCTTTATCCTTTTCAGCATGATCTACAGCATACCAGAGCTCTAAAAGACCCAGTGGTGAAAG
>CAYUTF010000112.1:0-9123 GCA_964447495.1 uncultured archaeon | reverse complement strand
TTTGATTGTACTAGGTATAGATCCCGGGAGCCTAAGCTGGGACTTTTTTGGATTAAATGATAACAAAATCATTCTTGATACGTCTATACTCTCTAAAGAATTAATAAAAGAGCCACAAAAAGCTATTTCAATAATAAAATCTGTAGATAAAATTGACTTAATGGTTGCCCCTAGCGGTTTTGGACTTCCCTTAAAAAAGGTTAGTGACCTTACTGAAAGAGATATTCATTTTACTCTTTTAAAGTTTAAAGAGGAAGACAAAGAAAAACTAATTGGTTTAGGCGAAGTATTACGTTTAATTAAAGCGGAAAAGATCCCTGGTATAATTGTACCCGGTGTAAAACACTTACCTACCATACCAAGGTATAGAAAGATCAATAAGATAGATATGGGAACGGCGGATAAACTCTGTACGGCTGTAACTGGTATTCGTGATCAGATGGAACGTTTTCAAGTTTCTCCTCAAAAAACAAATTTTATAATGGTTGAGATTGGATATGGCTTTACTGCGGTTTTAGCAATTGAAAAAGGGCAAATAATTGACGGTATAGGTGGTTCAAATATAATGGGATTTAAAGCGTGCGGAAGCTTAGACGGAGAATTAGCTTATCTTATAAAGACTATAAAAAAGAAGAATATATATAAAGGTGGAGTTTCATACATAGCTGGTTATGAAGATTTAAGCTTAGATGAGATTATGTTATTAGCTGAAAGAGACGAACAAACAAAAATTGCCCTTCAAGCATACATTAATAGTGTAACAAAGGCAGTATATGGAATTTCCTCTTCATTTTCAGAAAAGTCTAATATTAGAGAGATTCTACTAGCTGGGCGTGGAGCTAATTTAACATATCTTCGTGAAAAAATAATTTTCCACTTAAAAGATATTGCCCCAGTCAGAGTTATGAGATCCTATAGTCTTTTATCAAAGCGTGCGGCTCAAGGGGCAGCCTTTATAGCTAATGGGCTAATGAAAGGAGAGTTTGAGCCAATTATCGATAATTTAAAGTTAAAAGAAGCAAGTGGTTCAATTTTAGATGATATATATATTCCTTTTGACAAAACTATGATGAGTGATTTTGAATAAGAACATATTAATCATTACGGGTGAAGGTAGTTATTCGATCATTTCAAAGCTTATCAAACCAATAAAGAAATATAAAATTGATATTTATAAGGCTCCCATTACCATATCTGCTTTTATTACAAAAGAGATAGTAATAGATGTATTAAAGAATATATCAATCTCTGATTATGATTTAATTTTAATACCCGGTTTCGTTCAATGGGATGCAAGTATCTTAGAAGAAAAATACAATATTGATATAAAGAAAGGACCAGAATTTGCATCAGATTTACCTCAGATTCTAAAAAATCTCGAAGAAATAAATCTCTCTTGTAAAGTGCCTGCTAATAAACTCATTGAAATATCGGGTGAAGAAGAATATAATAACATTGTACAAAATCAATTAAAAATAGCCCAGAAGAAAATCAACAGTACTTCTTTTTATATTAATGAGGATAAATCGAGCATTATGATATCTCCTCATCTTCCTCCCCCTATTATTGCTGAAATTGTTAATTGCACTGAAAAATCAAATAAAACAATCCTTAAAAAAGTAAATCATTATATCAAATCAGGAGCAGATGTAATAGATATTGGATGTGTATCTAATAAACCTCATCCAAAAAGAGTAAATGAGATTATTGAGCTCATACACAGAAATTTCGATGTTTTACTTAGCATAGATTCGATGGATATTGCAGAAATTGAAGCAGCAATCAATACTGATATAGATATGATCCTTAGTTTAGATTTAGGAAATTACAAAGATTTTTTAGATATACCTAAAAATATCCCAATAGTGATTTTACCCACAGATATTAGAAATGCGTATTTTCCTAAAAATCCTAAAGTTAGAGTCGAAAATTTATTTAAATTGACTGAAATATTAAAAGGAAAAGGATTTCAAAAATTAATCGCGGATCCACTGTTAGAAACTCCAATTTCCCCTGGAATATGCAATTCTTTAGATACGTATTTTCTATATAGGAAAATGGTAAATGAAAACAATAATAAAGAAATGGAATTACCTCTCTTTTTCGGTATTTCTAATGTAGTAGAACTAATGGATATTGACTCTGTTGGAATTAATGGACTTTTAGCTAGCATAGCGATAGAATTAGACGTAGGAGTAATGTTTACGGTAGAACATAGTAAAAAACTTTTTGGTGGTGTAAGGGAATTAAAAGAAGCAGTAAAGCTTAACTATCTGGCAAAATATAAAAATACGCCTCCTATTAATCAAGGAATCACTTCATTTAAAGCAAAAGGGAAAATTAGTCAGGATAAGCCTCAGATAAATGTTTCACAAGCAGTTTATGTTGATGATACAAACTCTGATTATAAACCAGACGATAAAGGATATTTTAGATTTTATATTGACTATTATTCTAAAGAAATATTAGTATTATTCTATTCAAATACAAATGAATTACTTAATACTATAGTAGGAAAAAATGCAGAAAGTTTAAGTAAAAAAATCATGCAACTGCACCTAACTGAGAATATATCACATCTAAATTACTTAGGTCGAGAATTGAGTAAAGCTGAATTTTGTTTACATACAGGAAAACCATATATTCAGGATGAATTATAAAAAAAATAAGAAATTTAAATTATTTCATTACACACTTTGATATCTCTTCCTGGAGCTAAAAGAGGAGCCAATTTTATTGCTGTTTTAGCTAAATTCTTACTATGAGATTTCATTGCTTCTTCACTTTCGTATTTTTCATAGAAAATTATCGTATTTTCTAATCCTTCCCCCTTAACCGTATGGGGGATATATTCCAAAGTTTCAGGTTCAGATGTTTTGATGTTAGCTACCATCTCTTTAAGAACTTCTATAGCTTCGGACATTTTACCTTCTTTTATTGTGAGAGTTGCTATTAAAGTCACCATAATAATTCAAACAATAAATTTTATTTAATAGAATTAAAGTTTACACTTTACTTAAATTATAAGAATAAAGATAAGATAAAAAATGAAGTATCTTACCTTGAGGTTCTTTAGGATTAGGAATCTGAAGTAATTGAGAAAAAGTCGGTGCTAAATATCCTTACATTATAAGAACATAGATAAGACGGAAAAATAAAACTCCAATCCTTTTTAACTAAGTATTTCATTAAGTATCCTCCCTTGAGAATCTTTAGGGTTAGGAATCTGAAGTAATTGAGATAAAGTCGGTGCTAAATCAATGAGATTTACTGGGCTTTCTAATTTCTCCCCTTGCTTAATCCCAGGGCCACTCAAAATTAATGGAGCAGTAATTGAAAAATCTCCTAACTTTGTAGAAGGAAGAAAGTAAGCATGAGCCCCGAAAAATACTTGGGAATCGTAAATTTCTGGTTTTTCATAAAGATTTTTGGATAAGAACGATGCATTCAACATTCCTAGATTTCCATCAAATAACCCATATGATGGTTTTAAAAAATAGATAATATCCCCAATTCTTTCTCCATTCAGACCAAGATAATCAGAATCTTCTTTTTTGAGTGCTAAGTCAACCAATTTCTCATTAGTATAAGGATCTCTCATATCATAGAGAATTTCGATTATTTCATATTTTAAATCTTCATATTCTTTTTGTTTTACTATTCCAAAGGGATCTCTACCTTCCAAGTTAATCCAAATAAAAGGAGGTTCCATATAGGGATATGCCTTGGTTCTTCTCCAATCGATTTTATAACCATTTTCACTAAAATTCCACTTATACTTAATTAAACCGGCTTTCATGAAAAATTTAGGTAAATTCACCATTTTCCATATGGGTATTGCTCCATGATCAGAAACAAAACAAATAATAGTATTCTTATCTACACTTGATTTTAATACTTCACCCACTAATTCATCCACTATTTTATAAGCAGTTTCTTCATTCTCAAGACTCTTTTCTGCCTCTTCTTCATTATAAAGAGGAGATTTATTGTATAAAAAAGCAAGAGAATCATGATTTATCGAGTCTAGTAGATGATAATGAAAAAAACAAATATCCCAATTCATGTCCTTTTTAGCAAAATTAACAGTTTGTGCTAGTGTCAAACTTTCTTCCCTTGCGGATCTTAGATATTTTTTCATACTTTCATAGATCATAAACTCAACATCATGACTTTCAGGCAAATCAAACTCAAAAACGTTTTTGATTAACTTTTCTCCAAAATTCTCGGGATATGTCCATCCTATCTTATTATATATAGCAGTCCTCTTTATTTTGACATAATTATTTTTGGAGTTTAGTTCTTGAACCTTGATCTTAAATAAACAAGGAAGTAGCCCTTTGGTCGTATTTAGAATTACTTCAATCCAATTACTCCACACACTTGACTTTAGAATTTGCCAATTATTAGAGGGTGTTATCAGTATCTTCAGTGCATCATAATTTTTTCCTCGAGTCTTAGTTAGAAAAACTTCCTTCTCAATAGCGTCTGTTATCTCTTTACTTTTAATTGGGAGAAGTAACTTCCTTTCACCATCGCCCTCATTCCCAATATCCAATTTATAAGTTTTTGAAGGAGCGATCATTCTTGGAAAAGATTCTGGTATTTCCCAGGTATATAAACCCATTACTCCTCTTTTTAATTTACTTGCCCAACCCGATGGATAATTAAATATAAATGATGCCATTGAATTTCTATCAGCTACATCCCATAAGTATTCTGCTTTACAATATTTTACCAATTGTGTCCTAGAACGATAATTTAGTCCCAACTCAAATGAATCTCCAGGAACATGCATATAAAAGCTAGTCACCCCATGTATAGCTGTAGTCGCTCCTGTTGCTATAGTAGTCCAATTAGTAGGTGTATCGCAAGGAGGACAAGGATATGCCTCACCAATTACTCCATTATTCACTAAATTTTTAATGTTAGGAAGTAAGCCTTCAGTTAAAAATTTATTAATAAAGTAAGGTAATGCCTGGTCAATACCAATTACAAGAAGTTTAGTTTGCTTTTTACCCATATTAAAATCAAATTAATTTAGTTTTTAATAGATTTTCTTATTCCTTTTATAATTATATAGACTAATCAATTTTAAATTGAAAAAACTCATAATAGTAAATAGATATCTCTAATTAAATATTTTGAATGGATATTAAAAATGATTCCTAAAAAGATGGGTGCCTTTCTAAAGGAGCATCTTCCAAAATTTACTCTTAAAAATCGTCTCTTTAAAGAGAACGGGAAATGTTCTTTAGAATTTACTAAAACTGACGAAAACCTATTATCCAGTATAGGAATAATAAGTGATAAACTAGGACCTCAGCTTGTGGCATGTATATGGGATGAGAACTCTAAATTAGAAGTAGGTGGTTATTTAGTTGTTGATAACCTATCTATGGGACAACCTTCTATGGGAGGTATCAGAATGCTTCCAGATATTCTACCCTCTGATATTTATAATTTAGCTCGTGGTATGACGTTAAAAAATGCTGCTGCTAATCTTCCATATGGAGGAGGAAAGTCCGGAATTGTTGCAGAAAGGAATTTATCATCTGAAGAACATAAGGAAATAGTACGTTGCTTTGCAAGGTTAATAAATCGATATAAAAAAATATATGTTCCTGGACCAGATGTAGGAACTAATGATGCAGATATGAAAACTATTGCAATTGAAAATGGCATAGATAGTGCGGTATCAAAGACTGCTGATATGGGGGGAAATAGAATTGATGAACTTGGTGCTGCAGCCGGAGGGGTTGTAATAGCGTTACAAACATTATTAAAAATTTTGCCTCAAATGAAAATTCTACCACAGTTTTCCAATTTGGAAATTCCTGAACTAAATGAAGTAACTGTAATAATTCAAGGTTTTGGAGCAGTTGGAGCTCATGCAGCTCGAATATTGAAAGAAAGATTGCCACACGCAAAAGTTGTTGGGATAAGTGATATTGAAGGTTATCTTTATGATGAGCATGGATTACCAATTGAAGATTTATTCAATTTATGGAAGAATAAAAATTTAGTCTCACTTAATTATTTTAAGGAGAATATAATATCCAAAGGATACAAGTATCCTGTTAAATATTCAAGCAATCCTAATAATTTGCTCCTTGAAAATGCTTTCTGTATGGTTCCTGCCGCCCCCATCTTTAATTATTTAGGCGTTGGTTCAAGTGATAATCCATCAATGACAGTTGATCGTATTGGCAAATGGTCATTAATAGTTGAAGGTGCAAATACGTATTCTCCTGATCCCAATAGAAAAGCCGCAAGAACTATAATGGAACAAATGGTTTATAGAGAAAAAGGAGTCATGATTGCTAATGATTATCTTGTCAACTCCGGAGGTGTTATTTTTGCGGCACAGGAACATATTATAAAAACTCCAGATTCTCTTCAAATTCCAGATGAAATTTTAGGAAATCCTGATGAAGTAGAAAAGTGGTTAAAAGCTCATGCCAAAGATTTTGCTGAACTTTCAAAAAAGAGATTAGTAGCTGGAGATGAATATAGAGAGAATGTTATTCATCATAATATGAATGAATTAGTTGAAATACTCACAACTCATCAAGATATGCTCCCTTGTGTGGTTGCAGAACAAATTAGTTTGCAACGTTTGTCTCGTAAAGAGAGTCAACGTACTGCGAAAGATATTATGGTGTCTATTCCCGTAATTGATGTTGAAAAAAGTATTCAACAAGCTGCTCAATTAATGATAGATGAAAATAGTGGGATAGTAGCAGTTCTTTCAAATGAAAAATTAGTTGGCGTCTTAACTGATTGGGATATAACGAAAGCTACTGCTGAGGGCGTTTTTTCAAATACAATCGAAAATATAATGACTAAGAATGTTATAACCGCAAGTCCAGATTTAAATCTATTAGATATAGTTAGAGAACTTGAACAGTATAAAATTTCTGCCATGCCTGTTGTCAAAGAAGGATTGGTGCTGGGTAAAATTAGTTCTGATATAATTACTCAACATTTTCTCTTAAATCTCCTTCAAGAACAAGCAAGAAGGTAAATATATTCAATTAAATTAATAAATTTTTAAAATTCTATATAATGTATCTCTTTGGGCAGGTTTTTTTCCCGCTGCCTTGATAATTGTAATCATTTCATCGGGGGATAAATACTCACCAAATTCAGCGCCTGCAGATTTTGATATATGTTCTTCCATTAAAGTCCCTGAAAAATCATTAACACCATAATTTAATGAAACTTGGGCTAATTTAGGACCTAATTTTACCCATGAACATTGAATATTATCAATAAAATTATTAAAAAATAGTCGTGCTACACAGAACAACTTTAAATCCGCCATTCCATAATTTCGTTTCAATGGAAATTTTGGCAATCTTGATAAAATCGGATTTTCATTTACAAACGGTAAAGGAACGAATTCAGTAAAACCAGATGTCTGCTTTTGAATTTCTCTTAATATATGTAAATGCTCTACTCTATCTTTAATATCCTCAATATGACCATACATTATTGTTGAAGTTGTAGGTATATTTAAATTATGTGCTGTTGTTATAATATTTATCCATTGAGAAGTTGTTATCTTATTTGGGCAAATTATTTTTCTTATTTTATCGACAAGAATTTCAGCTGCAGTACCCGGTATTGAATCTAAACCTGCTTTTTTAAGTTCTATTAATGTTTCTTCGATACCAATTTCATGCAATTTTGAAATATTGAAGATTTCTTGAGGAGAAAATGCATGTATATGAAAATTTTTATCGATTTCTTTGATGACTTTAAGAATTTCAATATAGTATTCAAATGACAATTCTGGATTTATCCCTCCCTGAATGCACACTTCTGTGCATCCTTTCTTATATGCTTCAATAGCTTTTTCTCGAACCTCTTCAACACTCAAAAGATATGCTTCTTTATGTTTGTTCGAAACACTAAAAGAACAGAAAAGACAGCCTTGATAACATATATTTGTGAAATTGATATTACGATTTATTATAAATGTAATAATATTATCCTTTTTTTTAAAGCATATATCATTAGCTACATTTTGTAAAGCAATAAATTCCTTACCTGAAACCTTTAATAATTCTATTGCTTCTTCTTTATTAATCTCTTCAGAGTTTTCTACACTTTTGAGTATTTTCTTAACATTAGGGTTTATATGATTGTATTTAAGCAACTTATTAACTGATATTTTTAATTATATTTTTAATTTTTTCTGAACAAAATCCAACTTTATTGATAAATTTCTCATATACTGGTAATCTTTCCCTTAATACATATCCTTCCTTTTCACAAATTTTTCTTAAATATTCAATCTGTGGCCATGGATGATTTGGATTTATATAGTCAAATGTAATTGGAGATATACCTCCGAAATCATTGACTCCCATTGAAATTGCTTCTTTTTCAAATTTTCTCAAGAGGTTTGGTGCAATTTGTATTGCTATTTCATTTTCCATAATAATTTTAGCAAAACCAATAGTTCTAAGTATTTCTTTAAGAGATATAGGATGCTTTGGTTGATACGGAATATATTTCTTTTCCATGAAGTTTTGAATTATAATTTCTTGAATGTGACCATATTTATTATAAAGTTGCTTTATAGTTATCAAATCATTAATTCTGTCTCTTTCGTTTTCTCCTATACCCAGTAAGAGACCAGTAGTAAAAGGGATCTTAAGTCTACCAGCATTCTCAATAAACTCAATTCTTTTTTCGGGTAATTTTCCTGGGGAAAACTCATGTACGCCCCCTTTAAGTAGGAGTTTATTACTTGTACTTTCTAACATTAAGCCGATACTTGCATTATATTCCTTTAAAACTTTCATACTGTCGAATGAGATTAGACCAATGTTTGTATGAGGTAAAAAATTCATATCCAAAAGGGTTTTACTTATATACACTAAAAATTGAAGATATTTGTCAAAACCTCTTAATTTTAATTCATCTTTTACAGTTTGAAAACTATCAGGGTATTCTCCAGACATCATTAATGCTTCTCTACATTCAAATTCTTTTGCCTTCTCCATTAAATATTTGACTTTCTCATCAGAAATTAATGTAGTATTTAAATTAGTACTATTTTTTTGAATTCTATGATTATAAAAGCAATAACCACATTGATTTTGACAATAA
>CAYUTF010000111.1:4710-9314 GCA_964447495.1 uncultured archaeon | reverse complement strand
GCAAATTTGAGAAAATTTCCGGAAAAATCTGCCAAATTTAACTCTCTTTTACATGGATGGAAGAAAACAAGAAATGTTAAGCTACTCATTATAATTGGATTATGCTTTAGTATCGTGCCCGTTCTTCTCTATATTGGTTATGATTACGCTGGTCCAACTTTAAGCGCTCTATCATTGAAAAGTGAAATTATTTTTGCGTTATTATTTGGATATTTGTTCCTTAAAGAAAAAATCTCTAAAAAGCAGATTATTTTCTCCATTATCTTATTCTTTGGGTTAATTTTGGCAATTACTAAAGGCTCTTTTAATCTGGCAGAACTTAACGTAGGAGTAATCATCTTAATAATAAGTGCAGCTTTATTTACTCTTGTCCATACATTTACTAAAACAGGAATAGAAAGAAACGAACTTTTTTCAACTCAAATTGTTTTCATAAGAAATCTACTGAGTGGAATTATCTTAATCTCATTTTATATGATTTTCTTTCCTACTATTAACTTTCTAATGGTATTAGATCCGATAAATTTCTTATTTTTTGTACTAATGGGATTTGATTATGGGTTTAGTTTATTTGTATGGTATAAAACATTAACCTATATCGAAATTGGCAAAGCAGGAATCATTAATTCCATAACCCCGTTAATTTCTGCCTTTTTTGCATTTATTTTTCTGGGCGTAATCTTATCATTATTTCATCTTGCAGGCATCCTAATTGTCATAGCATCAATAATAATTATTGTCCAAGAGAGTAAGAAGAAATCCCCCGATTCTGAAGCTCATATCTAAAAACTTTTAATTCTTAAAATGTTTATTTATCTATCTTGAGTAATAATGTGAGAAAAGGGATATTTTTCGGCATCTTAGGGGATTTTTTTGTAGGCTTTCAACCAATAATTGCTATTGCACGACCTCAGATACTTGATCCCTTTATTTTTGCTGCCATGACATGTTTAATCGAAGCAACTCTTTTCTTTCCGTTGATTATAGTGGAAAAAAAGTTTTCTCGTGTTAATAGAACTTCAAAGAAGCAAAATCTGAATAATGAGGCGAACCTAATTACAAATTGGAGAAAGAATTTATGGCTATTTATTTTTATAGGTATTATTTTTGGAATTAATCAACTTCTGTTCTTTATAGGTTATGGTTTAGCTGGTGCGATTAATGGTTCACTTACACAAAAAACCACCGTGTTTTTTGGAATGCTATTCGGGTATCTGATTTTAAAGGAAAAGGTGACTAAAATACAAATTATTTTCTCCATGCTCCTATTTTTTGGATTGATCTTAGCTATAACAAAAGGAAGTTTTAATTTTCTCAATTTTGATTTTAACATTATAATTGGAGTAATCACCTTATTATTTATTACTTGTTTGTGGATGTTCGGGCATACTATAACGAAACCAATTTTTAATAGAAATGAAGCTACCCCAACACAAATGGTTTTTATAAGAAATATTATTAGTGGGGTCATCCTATTTTCGACTTATTTTATTTTTTATCCTTTCGAAAACATTCAACTTTTAATTATTCCATTGAATCAGATATTTTATATCTCTATGGGAGTAATTTATGGACTTGGGTTATTTTGCTGGTATAAAACATTATCATATCTCGATGTTTCGAAAGCTACAATCCTATTTTCTCCAACTCCAATTGTCACAGCACTTTTTGCTACATTTTTACTCGGGGATATATTTACAATTTATCATTTCATAGGTACTCTAATAGTGATTTTTTCGATACTAATGATTGTCTCTCAGAAAGAAAAGAACTAATGTATATTCTTGTTTCTTTTGGAGTTTGTAAATATATATATAAATATATTTCAGTATAGATATTGTTCTTTTTTTAAGGATTCATAATTGATTGGAATTTAATAAAATGATATATAACTCATTTACTAACCATAATATTTAAATATTAAATTATATAGAAAAATATATAGAAATATATTTAAATAATAATAATAAATTATAACAAATTATAGATAAATTGATGAAATCATGAGTAATAATGAAATAGTATCAGTTCGAGATTTAAAGAAATACTTTGGAGAAGTTAAAGCAGTTAATGGGATTGATTTTGATATTCATGGAGGTGAGATATTCGGTCTATTAGGGCCAAATGGAGCGGGAAAAACTACTACAATCAAATTATTATTAGGATTATTGGAACCAAATGAAGGGAGTATTCGAGTCTTTGGTTTGGATCCTGAAAAAGATGAAGTTGAGATTAAAAAAAAAGTAGGTTATGTATCAGAAGAGCCTTTAATATTTAAATCATTAACACCAAAAGACTTATTCAATTTTATTGCTTCTATTCGAAGATTAGATCCGGATGTAGCAAGTGCTAATGCTAAAGAATATTTAGAAAGCTTAGGAGCCCTCGAATATTACGAACAACTTATTGCAACGCTCTCGCATGGCAATAAGCAAAAAATTCAAGTAGTTGCATCAATTCTTCACGAACCTGATTTACTCATACTTGATGAACCTATCGCGGGGTTAGATGCAAAATCAGTAAGAGTAGTAAAAGAAATCTTGGATATTCATCTTGAGAAAGGGGGTTCCGTACTTTTTTCCACTCATATTATGGAAATTGCTCAAGAGTTATGCGATCGTATTGCAATTATAAATAAGGGAAAGATTGTCGGAATAGGAACAATTGATGAACTACGTACACAAGCAAATAAACTAGGAGCTAATCTTGAGGATATCTTCCTAAGATTAACGGAACAAGATACATCTGTGGAAGAAATTGTAAAAAAGTTAAGAAAATCTTTCAATCAAAAGAAATAGGGGTGTAAAATTAATCGTGGAAGCAAAAAAGTTAAAACTCTATAAATTAGCGAAATATACAAATTTAGAGATCGTAATGGAAGCACAGGTTCAAGGAACAGGCGCAAACCAAGCTAAACTTATGGAGAGATTTAAGAAGAATAAAAAATCAATTCAACACCAAGTTATGGCCTTGAAGATAGTATATGCGTTTTTAATTTTCATGACTGCGATTGTCCCATTATTTACAACTTTACAAATATTAGATGGCTTAAAATTTGGAACCTTATCAATAGAAACAATTCTATTTGGAGGAACTTTTCTCTTTGGGGTATTTTTCATAACACAATTTCTCTATTTGTTATTATTGGGTATGCTTAATATTAGTGCAATGATGACTGGTGAAGCTTTTAGATGGTATGAAACATTACCAATCTCAAAAAGACAATTACAGAAATTAGGATTTCTTACAGTAATACGCAATTTAGATATTGCATTAGTAATGATGATTGTAGCCTTCCCTATTATCATAGCGATAATAACACAAAATATACTACTAATTATAATAAGTGTTCTAATCTCAATTTTAAATGTAGTCTTTGTATTAAGTGTATTAGTTTTGATTGCTGAAAGGATAAGTCGTGTTTTTAGAGGAGATCAGGTAAATTCTAAGAAAGCTACAGTATTGAGAATATTCACTACTTTAAGTTATTTTATAGTAGCTTTTTCAGGAAGTTTACTTGTTCAATGGGCGATAAATGCTACTTTTGACATTTTCTTATTATTTTCTACGTCTCCTATTCCTGAAGTAATTAACTTTATATTGGGTTTAATTCCCTTTCCTTTTGCTGCTGGAAATATATTAACGTTATTTATTGATCCTACTCAATTTCCACCAAACATGTGGATTTCAGGATTAATTGGCTTCGGATTATTAATTTTCCTCACATGGTTTCTCTATAATAGAGCAGTAAAGTCAATGCGTTCAGTGACAATCGCTTCTGCAATCGAGGTTAAAAGTGGAGTGGAAAAGAAGGCTGTTGAAGATATTGTTGTTGAGGTAGTAACTAGATCTCCTATTAAAGCATACAGAAAAAAAGACTTATCGTCCGCCACAAAAGATATGCAAACCTTAATGTATTTGATCCTTCCAATATTAGTTCCATTTATTTATTCAATAATACTTATCATGAGTATTGGATCTGCTGTCGGTAGCTTTGAAGAATTTGATGTATTAATCTTTTGGAGCGTATTAATGTTCTATCAACCAATGATTTCAATAATGATAACTACAGGATTTTTAAATATGGAAGATGGTGGAGCATCGATTTTAGCAGGATTGCCATTATATCCCCGTGATCAAGCAAAAGCGAAATTATCCGTATTATTGACGATTCAAACAGTTTCATTCTTCATACCGAGTCTCTTATTCCTGGGCAGCCCTGTGTTTGGTGATTATATTCTATTATTTCTAGCCTGGTATCCCATTTCGCTTGTCTTTTTATTTACTATGTTTGTTTTAAAGATCCGTCTATTTGGAAGGATGAAATACAAATATGTACTTGAAGAAGTTAATCCTAAAAAGAAAACTTTAAAATGGATATTAATGATCGCTTCTGAAGGTTTAATATTAGTAATTTATATCATTTCTGGTGGTCTTTTATTGACATTCTATGGATTGGTTCCCATGATATTAACCTTATCGATTACGAGTTTGCTGATATTAACAGGATTAGTAATTAGTGTTAATAGAATGTTTCCTAAGGTAATGGGAAAGCGAATAATGATCAGTATGCGGGAAGCTTTAAGAAAAAGACCTTTATTAGG
>CAYUTF010000111.1:0-4610 GCA_964447495.1 uncultured archaeon | reverse complement strand
GAAAGCGAATAATGATCAGTATGCGGGAAGCTTTAAGAAAAAGACCTTTATTAGGAACATTTATTCTCTTAATATTCTATTTTGTGTTTCTACTTGCTCCCGCATACACAGAATTTCTCTTTCTACCTCTCTATAGTATTTTACCGATTGACATTCTTGCATATCTATCTCTATTTATTGAATTCGTGCTTGGTTTCGGTTTTATGATGCTATTCTGGCTTTTGGTGGTTCCTAAAAGTCTGCGTCTTCCAATCGGAAAAACTACCTTTATGAATTATTTAAAAGCTATTAAATTGCCTGGAACTGAACTCAAAAAATCAAAGCTTCTATTGAATATAATCCTTGGCTTAATATGCGCATTAATATATTTCGGTTCTGCGTGGCTATTCGCTAATATATTGGGTGATTATGTATTTGATCTATCTATTGTATTTGGTCCACCACGAATAATCTATGGTGGAATAATATATGGATGGTTTATATTCATAATAATGCTCATACCAGGAATATGGGAAGAATGGGCATTTAGAGGGGTAGTAATTCCTCTGAATTTAAGAAAATATTCAAAAACTACAGTTATAATATTAAGTGCTACGTTCTTTGGAGTGTTTCATTTATTTAACATTATAGTTGGTCAAGATTGGGTCAACACAATATTCCAGGTATTTTTTGCTACTGCCCTCGGTTTCTTATTCGGATATATTTACATCAAAACCAACAGTTTATTACCGAGTATAATGGTTCATTATTTAGTCAATTCACTTGGTCAACTATTTGTTAATGCTTTATTTTATAACGATGTTTCTTATGCTTTATTTTTAATCTTCGGAATTGGACTTGTACCGGCAACATTAGGTATAATTTTTATATACATAATGACAAAATATGTATTTCCAAAAACCTATCAATATTAATTTTTTTTCCTTCTTTTTTATTTTTGTAAAAAAGGTTATAATTTATTCTTAAAATCTTAAATTTCAAGTTAACTATTCATTATTTGTTTTAATCTTCTTTAATATAAGAAAAAACTACAATTTTAGAATTTAAATGACGGAATTATTTAGAGAAATTGAAATAACTTGTCCAGTATGCAAGAAAGTTAAAAGTATAAGAATTCCTGAACAAATTATCACTCAAAAAAAATTTGGAGTTATAAGAATTCAAGTCCCTCAAGGTGGAGTTTGCCCTGATCATCAATTTATTGTCTTTGTTGATACAAAGGGTATAATTCGAGGGTATGAAAAAATTGATTTATCATTAAAATTGGCTCCAGAAGGGCGATCATTACCCGGGAGATTTACTTTAAGTGATTTTGTAGCTATATTCGGATTGTATGGGGTTTTTTGTTTAATTCATGCTAAGCTATTCAATTATCCCGCCTATATCATAAAGAACAAAGAGATTGAAGATGTAGCAGAACTAGTGAACAGAATCGGTGATGCAATGCTTCCAAAAAAGTTCCAAGACACAAGTAAAGTACACTTCCTTGATAAAACTGATTATGATAAGATTATTATGAACGAGAAGAATGCATTTCTAATGGATGCTAACCAGAATATCCTTCAAGTACCGTGGGATGAGAAATTAAAATTTGAAGAAGAAATGGTGCAAAATGCTCTTCGGATTTTTGATGAAGAAGAACAATTAAAATTGATCCAGCAGATTATCTTGAATTTCATTAAACAAGCTGAATTTGTTAAAGATATGCTTGAAAAGACAAAACAAATCTATGAAGACGAGTTGGCTAAAAAAGTCTCGCGGGAGTTATTAGATAATAAGGTGACCTTATACCGCATAGCATTGATAAAAGATTTCATCCGTCAGAGATTTTCTTCAACTTTAGCTGCCAAAATTAAAAATAAGGTTGCAGAATTCCTCAATTTACTGTGAGAATAATTAGTAATTTTTATGTAATATAGAAAAAATACAAAAAAGATCATACTTTCTATATATAAAACATATATAAATCAAAAAGATTTTTTATTAAGAGGTATGATTAAAAATGGATTGGGGAATGGAAAATCGATTATCAAGAATAATTAAACCTAAATCGGGACACTGTGTTATGTTAGCGGTAGATCACGGTTATTTTGGTAATATTCCGGGGTCACTTAAATGTTTTGGAGATTTAAATCCCTTATTTGAGCACGCAGATGCACTCATGCTTACCAGAGGGATGCTAAGAAGTTGCGTATCTCCTAATAATGACATTCCGATTGTTCTAAGGGTGTCTGCGGGAGCAAGCATGCTTAAAGAACTATCAAATGAAGAGATTAATGTTACGATTGAAGATGCCATAAGGTTAAATGTTTCTGCCATAACTTGTTCAATATTTGTTGGTGGAGAATATGAAAAACAGAGTTTAATGAATTTATCGAAACTGGTAAATTGGGGTCAAGAATATGGTATCCCAACTTTGGCGGTTACCGCAGTTGGAAGAGAAATGGTTAGAGATGACCGTTATTTAGGTATGGCCAGCAGAATGGCTGCTGAAATGGGAGCTACTTTTGTAAAAACATATTTTTGTGACAATTTTGAAAATGTTACCAGCATTTGTCCTGTACCCGTTGTAATCGCAGGTGGCAAGAAAATTCCCGAAAGAGATGCCTTAGAAATGGCAAAAAATGCTATTGCTAAAGGAGCAGTAGGGGTAGATATGGGGCGTAATATATTCCAATCGGATAAACCAATTGGTATGATAAAAGCGGTAAGAGCTATAGTTCATGAAAATGCAACTATAGATGACGCTTATGAAATATATCAACAAGGACCGATAGGTTTGTAACTATTTTATTTTTTCTTTTTTACACACTTTATTTTAGTTAATTTTGTAGTAGATCCTGTGAAGGATTGGAAAGAAACAGAATTAAAAGAATAAGACACAAACAATAATAAATAGTTTTTTTTTTATTGTATATTTATTTTTACATGTAATATGATTTTACCCCAAATTCCTAATCTTGAAATAAAGCACATTACAAAAGAGATTTTACTCGTACACCAAATTAAAACGCCCTATTATTTCTCTTGCTGTGATGGGCTTATCGTTCTACCCAAGAATGGTAGAAGTAAGTTAGCGATAGCTTTAGATTTAAACATTGAGCCCAATTTGATAGATGAAATTAATTATCATTATGGACCATTTAGTAATTATGTTTGTACGCATGGACATATGGATCATATGGCACATGTGCATCATTGGGAAGATTTAGGCGCAATAATCCATGCTCCAATTCCAGAAAACACATATTTATTAAATCTTAAAAATTTTTATTTGGGGTTTGGGTTTAATGAAAAGTTAGATTTTTCCCTAATAACAAAATTTGCTGAAAATAATAAATATCATCCATGCAAAGCCGTTAGACCATTCATTCCTGGAGCTAAGTTAACGTTTGAAAACTTTACAATTGAGACCATTTCTTTTAAAGGACATTCAAAAGCTCATGTTGGTTTCTTACTTCCTAGTGAAAAAATATTACATATTAGTTGTTTAGGATTCGATCAACCAAAACCGAGAATAGATGGATTTGGACCATGGTATGGTTTTAATGAATGTTCCATTGACCAATATTTAAAAGACATTGATTCAGCAGAATCTATATTTTTAGAGGATGCACAATATTTAACTTCGAGTCATGCTTATATAGTAAAACATCCAGACTCTTCCCCTTTTTCCTATATGCGTAATAAAATAGAAAAAAACCAATCAATCGTTGATCACGCAATATTAACTCTAAAAAAAACTAATAACTATAAAATTGAAATTAACGATTTTCTTCAAATGGATTTATTTTTTCCAAAAAAGAAATTAAAGGGTTTTATTGCTGAAATGTATAGCTATTGGGAATCTATAATAATTTATAAGCATATAGAAAGAAGTAAATACCTTAAAAACTACTAGTCTATTAACTCGTGCTTATCAGGTTCTAAAACTACTTTCAAAGAATCTTTCGCCGCGCATACTACTTGAAATGCCTCTAAAGCTTTACTAAACGGGAATCTATGGGTAATTAGATCCACAACATTAACTCGTTTTGAAAGAATCCAATTATACGATTCTTGTAAATCTTCAGGAGCTGCACCGTAAGAAGTCATTATTGTAACTTCATTTCTCCAGTATTTGTTAATAGGAACTTGCAATTTAACACCTGGCTCAGGAACTGCAAAGAAAATAATCTTGCTTCCGGGTCCAGCACATTCTAATGCCTGATTTGCAGCAGATAATGCTCCAGTGCACACTACAATGATATCAGGGTCAAGATAATTGTTATTTTCTCTTACTTTCTTAGCTATGTCATCACCTGCATTGAAAACTTCATCAGCTCCATATTTTTTTGCTTTTTCTAATCGATATTCATTAATATCAGTGGCAAATACTTTTCCAGCTCCCCTTAATTTCGCAAGTTGAATATGAAGTATTCCAGAGACACCACACCCTAATATTAATACACTTAGTCCTTTATTTACATTAGCTAATCTTTGAGCTCTGCATATACATCCAAAGGGCTCAATAAAAACGCCTTCCTCATAAGATACTGCTTTATCTAAAACATAAACCCCTTTTTTCTCAATATTTATTTTTGGAATTCGTATATATTCTGCAAATCCTC
>CAYUTF010000110.1:2806-9532 GCA_964447495.1 uncultured archaeon | reverse complement strand
AAGACATGTCTTGTTATTTCAGAGAGATATTCGTATATAGATTTTTTTCCTTTTAATTCTCCTTTTTTCTCTAAAAATCTTCTTCTTGCTAATAACTTTGCAATTGCAATACCTGCCCTTATTGATGCGGGTACTTCAATATCGATTTTATTTCTTCTTGTCTCCTCAATAATGGTATAGATTAATTCTAATTCCGATTCTTCTAGGACAAAGTGTTCTGGCAAATTAATTCTAATTATATCTAACTCAGTAGCCTTTTCAGGATAAGTTAACTTTATCCAGACTTTGATGCGATCCTTTAAGGCTTCTGAGAGCCTATGTGTTCCTGATAATTCTTCAGGGTTCATTGCAGAGATGAAAAAGAAATCATCATTAGCTTTTATTCTTCCTAAATGAGGTATTCCTATAGATGCTTCTTCTAATGGTTCTAAAAGAGTATTTTGAGAGTATTCTGTTGCTCGATTTATCTCATTTGCTAAAAAAGTTCCCCCTTCTAGCATTGCACTTAGTAAAGGTCCCGGATTAAATGCTTCTAATACAAATCCTTTCTTTAAGGTAATAGCGGGATCGAAAGAACCAATAAAATGAGATGGCTTAATACTTTCATCCATTGTAAGCCAGTGAAAACTTTTATTTTTATTTTCCTTTGCCCTTAAGCTTGCAAAATATCTACATAATATTGTTTTTCCAACTCCTGGTGGACCAACCAGTGCAGGGAAGAGCCCTGTTGCTTCTGCATCTCTTAATAGTTCTAACGCTCTTCCGTATTGCCCCGATAAAACAATATTTATTTGTTCCTCTGATATATCTTTGATAAGATGTTGATTAAATAATTGTTCAAACTTTTCTTTATTAATCATCTACAATACTCATTTGAATTATTATAAAATTCTAGTAGAACTAGTATAAGGATATTTAATTAATGTTAATTTAAAACTTTAAAGTTAATATTTTAAAATTATTAGAATTAGAATAAATTTGTAAATTTGTAATCAACATTGTGAATATTAGGAATAAATCTCTTTATACTTATTGATTTGAGATTCTTTTTCAAATTTCATTAGTGGAAATGAAAAATATAATATTGTTTAAGAAGTATGTTTTTCGGAACAATCATTTTTATAAGAGAAAAAGGGTAATTAATAAAATAATGAAAGAAAATGATAGTTCTTGTAAATCACTATTAAAGATTTCAGCCAATGAAAACGATTATAATTTATTTCTCAATTCAAGACGAATGCAAAATAAGGAAAATAAAACAATTACAGGTGTACCTTATCCATTTCTTAAATGGGCTGGAGGTAAGAGACAATTAATTCCACAAATGGAAAAATTTATTTCTAAAAAATTTAATAATTATATTGAATCGTTTGTTGGGGGTGGTGCTTTATTTTTCTATTTACTGCCAAAAAAAGCCCTTCTCTTAGATAATAATTTTGAGCTTATAAATTGTTATAAAGTTATACAAAATAATGTCTATGAGTTAATTGAATCTTTAAAGCGATATATTTATAATAAGGATCTTTATTACAAAATTAGAACTCTTGACAGGAATTATGATGAATATAATTCTCTTTCAAATATTGAAAAAGCAGCTAGAACCATTTTTTTAAATAAAACAGGATACAATGGATTATATAGAGTTAATCAAAAGGGTTTTTTCAATGTACCCTTTGGTAGACATAAAAATCCTAAAATTTGTGATAAAAAAAATCTTATAGCAGCTCATCATGCTTTAAAAAATATTGAAATAATACATGGTTCTTTTGAATTAAGTATAGACTTCGCTAAAAAAGGTGATTTTGTATATTTGGATCCTCCTTATTTTCCACTTTCAAGCACATCTTTATTTACAAGTTATACTAAGTATAATTTTGGAAAACATGCTCAAATACAGTTATATGAGACGTTTAAAAGCTTAGATCAAAAGGGCTGTAAATTATTGTTAAATAATTCTTATTCAGAATTTATTTTAGAATTATATAAAGAATACACTATAGAGATAGTAAAAGCGAAAAGAGCAATAAATTCAAAATCTACCAAACGAGGAGAGATTAAGGAAGTACTAATTATGAATTAATGATATAATTTTTAAAATCAATGAGTATATATTTAAAGAAATGATAAGTTTTAATATAAAATTACTTCAATGTTGATAAATAAACTTGCAGCTAGAAGAATTGAGAGATATGGGCTTTAAAGAGAGAACTTCAAGAATGAAGGAAAGAATGATCTCTCAACCTCATGAAATATGTATTGATAGGGCTAAGTTGTTTACAGAATCTTATAAGATCACTAAAAGTGAACCCATGGTCATTCGATTTGCTAAAGCGGTAAACCATGTATTAAGTAATATGACTATTAAAATTTGGGAAGATGAATTTATAATAGGAAATAGATGTTCAAAATTAGTGGGGACTCCTCTTTTTCCAGAAGTACGAGTTGATACCCTTGAACAAGATATTGATACCTTTGAAAATCGTCCAGCTCAAAAAATGTATATTATTTCAGAAGATAAAAATATATTGAAAAATCTAATAATTCCTTACTGGAAAGACAATGAAGTAACCGTAAAAGAAAAATTTATGTCAAGTTTAGATTCTTCAGTTAAAGAAGTAATGGAAACACTGGTCTTTACTGTGGAAGCGGAAATGACAAATGGAGTAGGGCATTTTATCCCAGGACATGAAAATTTATTAAAATTTGGGCTAAATCAAATAGTCGAAAGAGCAAAAGGGAAATTAAATCAATTAAATGATGATCCCGAAAAGAAAAATTTTCTTGAATCTGTAATAATTGAGTGTAAAGCGGTTCAAGATTTCATAACAAGATTTTCTTTATTTGCTCAGGATTTAGCATTAGAAGAAAAAAATAATAATAGAAAAAGAGAATTATTTGAAATCGCGGAGATTTGTAATAAGATTTCCAATAAACCTCCAAATTCATTTAAAGAGGCGCTTCAATTAATCTATTTTAATCATTTAGTATGCAGTATAGAAGATGGGGGATATGCAATTAGTATTGGTCGTTTAGATCAAATCTTGTATCCTTATTACCTTAAAGATTTGAAAGAGGGTAAATTAACTAACCAAGAAGTTCAGTTTCTTATTGAATGCTTCTTTTTAAAGCTCTCAACTCTGTGGAATTATGTTTTTTATCTTGGCATTAGTGCTGTAGAGGGGCCTCCAATAGCACAAAATGTTACTATTGGGGGTCTAGATAGAATTGGTAATGATGCTGTTAATGAACTCTCATATATAATTTTAGATGCATATTCAAATCTAAAATCGGTACAACCTACATTTTCAGTAAGAATAAATCATAAATCACCCTCTCAATTTCTAAAAAGAGTAGGCAATTCTGTAAAGTTGGGAGCGAGTATTGCTTTGTTTAATGATGATATTATGATTAAAGGATTATTAAACCGCGGTTTTTCAATAGAGGATGCGAGAGAATATGCACCAATAGGATGTGTTGAACCACAACACCCAAATAAGTCGTTTGGTTCAACAAATTCAAATCAATTAAATATTGTAAAATGTTTAGAATTAGCGCTAACTAATGGTTTAGATATGTTTATTAGAAGAGAAATCGGTGTCAAAAGTGCTAGAGTTATCAAAACTTATACCGATTTATGGAATTCATTTTTAGAGCAGATGAAGTTTTTTATTAAGAATATGGTACTAGCAATGAATACTTTAGATGAAATAATAGCACAAATTAAACCTCAACCCTTTTTATCAGCGACTATTGATGATTGTATTGAAAGATGTTTAGATATTACAAAAGGAGGGGCTATATATAACTTTACAGGACCTCAATTAATAGGATTAGCAACGGTTGCAGATAGTTTAGCGGTAATTAAGAAAATTGTATTTGAAGATAAGCTCCTTACATTAGAGGAAATAACTCAAATTCTAATGAAAAATTATAGAGGAACTTATAAAGATAAAAAAGGGAATGAATGGAGGGAAATTTTTATAAATAAAGTTCCTAAATTTGGTAATGATGATGATTACGTTGATCAAATAGCAGTGGATGTAGCTAAAGCTTACTGCGAAGAAATTTCTAAATATTCCAATTTTCGAGGGGGGAAATTTAACCCAGGGATTTATTCTACTTCTCTGCATTTAACATTTGGGGCTTTTTCTGGAGCTTCAGCAGATGGCAGAAAATCTAGAGAGCCTCTTTCTAATGGAGTAGGACCTACTCACGGAAGGGATAAGAATGGACCTACCGCAATACTAAATTCTGTGAAAAAATTAAAAAATGAATTAATGACAAATGGAAATTCATTACTCTTAGCTTTTCATCCCAATACTATTTCTGAAGATATCTTTGTTCCACTCGTTCAGAGTTTTTTTACGAAGGATGGAGGCTATCAGCTTCAATTTAATGTTATAGGAAGGGAAACCCTCTGTGATGCTCAAAAGAATCCTGAGAATTATAATGGATTGGTAGTAAGAATTGCTGGTTACTCAGTCTTATTTACTGAATTAACTAAAAATGCTCAAGATGAAATAATAGCACGAACGATTTATTAGAAAATCCAAAAAAATTTTTAGCTATTTATGTTTCTAAATATTATCGCAATTTTTATAAATTAGGGCCTGTAGATTAGTAGCAGATTGATGACCTAATGAAATAGGTATCTTGCAACGCGTGATTCGCATTCACGAGACCGCGGGTTCAATTCCCGCCAGGTCCACTTCTTATTGATCATCTTTCATATATAAAAAGGTTAAAATTTTAAATTTTTCAATACTATACTATTTTAAACTGATTAATCTTCTGACTATGAATTTATATGAATCAAGAAAGCATATTTCCAAAAAGATTTAAATTTAAAGATGTGCAATCTAAATGGATCAAATTTTGGGAAGAACAAAATATCTACGCTTTTAATAAGAACATTAAAAATACAATATTTTCAATAGATACGCCTCCTCCTTTTGTCAGTGGAACACTCCATATGGGACATATTTTGAATCATTCTTGGATAGATTTTGTGGCTAGATATCATAAAATGAGAGGAGAGAATGTATATTTTCCTCAAGGGTTTGATTGCCATGGTTTACCTGTTGAATTAGCAGTTTCCAAAAATTATGGGATTTCTAAGGATAATAGAGAGAAATTTTTGGAACTGTGTAATGAGTGGGTGAATAATAATATTGAGAACATGACAAAGCAATTAAACGAATTGGGTTATTCTACTGATTGGAAATATACATATCGAACTATGGATGATATATATAAACAAAAAGTTCAATTATCGCTTTTAGAATTTTATGAAAAAGGACTTTTATACCGAGATAAGTTCCCAACTCATTTTTGTGTTAACTGTGAAACATCATTGGCTAAAGCAGAAGTAAGTTATCAAGATGAAATAGGAAAACTATGGTTTATTAAGCTTCCTTTGGTAGGAAGGGATAATGAGTATATCACTATTGCTACAACTCGACCAGAATATATGGAAGCATGTGTAGCTGTTATTATAAATCCAAATGATCAAAGATATCTTGATCTTTCTGCTGCTGAAGTAGAAATCCCCTTTACGAATCGAAAGGTTCACGTTTTCATGGATAAGAATGTAGATATGAGTTTTGGGACGGGAATTGTTTATGTATGTACTTATGGAGATGAAATGGATATTAAGTGGAAATTGGAGTACAATCTTGATGAAATTCAAATCTTTACTGAGAATGGACATATGAACGAAAATTCTAAATTTACTGGTTTGACAATTTCAGAGGCTCGAGAGCAAATCATCAAAAATCTTGAAGAAATGGATTTAATAGAAAAAGTTGAAGATTATGAGCATAGCATTATAATTCATTCAGAAAGATCATCTTGTCGCAAGCCAATTGAATATTTACCTATATATCAATGGTTCATTAATGTTAAAAATTATACTCAGGAAATTATTAATTCCGCTGAATCGATGGAATGGTATCCAGAAAAGCATAAGCAGAGATTGATTGATTGGGCAAATGGTTTAGATTGGAATTGGGTTATATCACGACAAAGAGTCTTTGGAACCCCTATTCCATTTTGGTATTGTCAAAATTGTGGAGAAATATTTGCTCCTAAAAAGGAAGACTTACCTGTGGATCCTGTAAAAATCCCACCACCCGTAAGGATTTGTCCAAAATGTAAGAGTAAAGACATTATAGGGGAAAAAGATGTATGTGATTGCTGGATAGATTCTAGTATCACTCCACTGATTATATCAAAATGGCAAGAAGATGAAAATTTTTATAGGAGAAGCTATCTTGAGGGATCAATTCATCGTCCTCAAGGATATGAGATTATTCGTACATGGATGTTTTATACTTTATTTCGATGCAAACTATTAACAGGAAAAGCTCCTTTTTCAGAAGCAATGATAAATGGAATGGTTGCGGGACCTGACGGAAGACACATGTCAAAAAGTTTTGGAAACATAGTATCTCCTGATGAGGTAATGCCTGATTTTGGAACTGATTCCATTAGACAATGGGCAGCACTAGGATCTTTAGGAGATGATTATCCTTTTGAATTTACCTGGAGAAATCTTCAAAATAAGCAACCAGTGTCAAATGATATCATATTAAGAGAGAGAATGAACCTTACAAAAGAAAAATTTGAAAAAAAATATCATAGAAGATTTGAACAATTAATTGGTG
This sequence comes from uncultured archaeon, assembly GCA_964447495.1. Lineage (GTDB taxonomy): Archaea > Asgardarchaeota > Lokiarchaeia > Sigyniarchaeales > SOKP01 > SOKP01. The sequence goes on along the minus strand of CAYUTF010000110.1, from coordinate 2,867 downwards.
CTTCACGATTCCTAACAAAGATATGGAATGCCTACAGATTTCTATTTCTAAATTTAAAAAA
>CAYUTF010000110.1:0-2706 GCA_964447495.1 uncultured archaeon | reverse complement strand
TTTGCTTTTATAATGCCTTTTATTACCGAAGAAATCTATTCAATCCTCTTTAAAAAGTTTAAAAATGTTAAATCAATTCATCTTGAGTCATGGCCTTTACCGTATAAGAAATTTTCGACAGAGTCTGCAGAAACTGGCAGCTTTTTGATTGAAATTATCAAAGCTTTGAGAAATTTAAAATCAAAACTTCAATTACCACTAAACAAAGAAATATCTCGAGTTATCATATCATCAAAGAAAGAAAATCTTAAGATATTAACTAATTTTGCGGGAGATATACAGAATACAATTAGAATCAATAAGTTGGATGTAATAGATGAGAAATCCTTAAATGAAAGCAAAGTAGTACCCGATTTAGAAGAATATATTGAAAATTTAAACGTAAGATTATATCTTTTTAAATAATTTCTTAATTTTAATGCTAAATAATTATGAAAAAGAAAAATATAGTTATCGTAATTCCTGCTTATAATGAAGAGAAAACTATTGGGGAAATTATAAAAGATATTCCCAAAAATCCCTATATAAATCAATCCGAATTTGTAATAAATGATGGAAGTACGGATAATACTTTATTTAATGCACAAAAAAAAGGAGCTATAGTTTTTTCAAATAAGAAAAACTTAGGTTTAGGAGCTACATTTAGATTAGGATTATCGCAGGCTTTAAATGCTGAAAATGACATAATAGTAATTTTAGATGGTGATGGACAGTATGACCCTTATGATTTAATGAGGTTAATAAACCCTATAATAAATGAAAATTGCGATTTAGTTATTGGAAACAGATTTACTAAAGATTCTTATTTTGAATCTGGATTGATGAAAAGAATAACAAATATTTTTATATCGATATTTATATCGAAAATTTTGTTGAGATTAGGAGAAGTATATGATATCCAATGCTCCTTTAGAGCTTTTAATAAAAAGTTAGGTAGTTTTATTAATAATAATATTAAAGCTGAGTATAATTATGCTCAGGAGATGTTTATATTATCGAGTTTGTATAAGTTTAAAATTAAACAAATTCCCGTCAAATGCCAAAAGAGAACTTATGGAAAATCCAGACTTATAAAAAATCCCATAATCCATATAGTTCGTTTATTATGGATTTCTTTGGAAACTTATGTAAAAAATAGTTTTAAAATTAGTAAAAAAGTTAGTCTTTAATTTCATCTAAACCTAATTGAGACACCATAGTCCTTTTTAGTTCTTCCCTATTTTTTGGTAAACCGAACATATCAGCATATTTATCTGTTGTGGTTAATTCATGACTTCTACCTTTTTTCTCAGCAGAAATTAAATCATTATCCTCTAAATACTTTATATGCTCGTATGCTCCAGTTCCTCTAATTTTAATTACAGTTGATTTTAAGATTGGTTGCTTCAATGCGATTATCGTTAATGTTCTTAAGTATTTTTCTGCAATTGCGCCACCTTTAGTAAATTTTGATACAGTTTCGGTATATTCTGGGCGTAACTGCATTTGATAGCGTTCTCCAACTTGAGCAATTACTAACGCACTCGAGCGATCTAAGTACTCATATGCAAGTTCTGTTATTAAATCCTCTACATTTTTTTTTGAGATTTCTAATTTTGTAGCAATTTCTTCTACATCCAATGGTCTACCAGCAGCATAGATAGCACCTTCAATTAAATTTTTATGAATATTGTGTAAATCTTCAGTTATCTCTTCTTTTTGAGTTTCTTGAACCGCTTCTTCTTCCAGACTACCCTCTATCCCCTCATTATTTGTAATTTGTTCAGAGTGCGCTTCATTCTTTTCAACAATGTCTACTTCAGATTCATTTTCTTTTTTTAATTCTAATTCTGAAACTTCTTCAGATTTATCTCTTAAAGGATTATCTTCTTCATAAGTTTCTTTTTCTTCAATATCTTCTTGTCTATCATTCATATTATACCCTCTCTAATAACTCATTCATCCTCTTAAATTGATTGAAAAGTCTTTGAAATCTTCATCTTGATGGAGTTCTAATTTATTTCCTGTGGATAAAAACATCAATGCTAAAAACATTCTTATAAAAGCAAATTTTCTCCCTATACCAGAAGATTCTTCTGTTTTGATTATTTCACTTAAATTAAAGAAACTAGTTTCTTGACTATCGAGTTTTATTTTTGCTTTAATACGATTATACCATGATTCATGTAATTCCTCAATAGATTGTTCTCTTCCGCTAATATGTTTCAGTAATTCTTTTGGTAATTGAGCTTTTGATCTCATTTGAATCTTTTGTTCTTTTAATTGTTCTTTTCGTAGTCGCCTCCTCCTTAATTTCTCCTTGTTTTGCATAGTCTCTATTATTGCTGAACGCATAGCTTCAAATAGTTCATCTTTGGTTGCTATTAACATTTTTGGTTGAATAGGTTGAGGTAATGTTTTTGGAATGGTTCTGGCATGTGATTGTCTAAATTTTTCTAATTCTTCTTTTTTTTGGATTTCTTCCTCTTGTCTTATAATACTTGAGATTTTATAATGATGTAATGATGCTGAGGTTTTAAGAGCAATTCCTGATATTTTATAATTGATTAAGTTTTCATTTAGCATATTATCAAAAAATTTATCAACCAATGAAGCTAAATCGTAAAATGCTACATTTGAATCTTTTGCAAGCTCAGTATCTAATAGACTCGAATAAGGAGGTTTTTGCCAAAACTTTAGTTCTAATTTTTCTTTATATAATAATGC
>CAYUTF010000109.1:0-9553 GCA_964447495.1 uncultured archaeon | reverse complement strand
TAAACTGCCATCTCCAATTATTCCAATCATCATCACTTATATTTCCAAATAACTCCTTTCTTCTATTTACTCTCATTTAGTCTCAAATATTTCATTATTAATCTCATTTTATGCAATTTAGTAAAAGAACTTTTCTTCATATATTTTTTGCTCATTCATAAATATTTGAATATCTAATATTTATTACAAAATAGCTTCTTAAGAAGAGAAATATTTAAATATAATACTTTACGATCTATCGTAGTTAAAGTACGATTATTCGTAAATCTAAAATAAAAGGATAGTTTAAAGATGATTTTCTGGGTTATCTTATTTAGTATATTAGGAAGCGTTGGAGCAATCATTATTGCCTTTTTTTTCTTGTCTATTGGAAAAAAATATCAACATAAGTTAGTAAATTGCTTAGTTTCATATGCAACGGGAACTCTTCTTGCTGCAGCATCTCTTGGTATGATTCCTACTGCTATTCAAAAATCTGGAGGCCAAGTACAGATGGTTATGTCATTTTTCTTAGGAGGAATTCTATTTTTCTTTATATTAGAGAAGTTAGTAATATGGAGACATTGTCATGATGAAACTTGTGAAGTAACTGAAACTGCAACGGGACAAATTATTCTTATTGGAGATGCTTTTCATAATTTTGTGGATGGTATTGTGATTGCTGCTGCTTTTTTACTTGACTTTTTTATAGGTATTACCGTAAGTATATCAGTTATTGCTCATGAAATCCCCCAAGAGGTTGGAGATCTAGCTATTCTAATGGATAAAAATTACTCAAAAAAAAAAGCATTCATATATAATACTCTTTCAGGGCTCTCAACCATTCCTGCGGCAATAATTAGCTATTTTGTCCTTGATTTGGCGAGTCTAAGTATTCCTTATGTTTTAGCTATTTCAGCGTCTAGTTTCATATATATTGCATTATCGGATTTAACACCAGAATTACATAAAAAAGTGGGTTTCAAGTATATAATTCGACAGGTTCTGTTGATAGTGGCGGGAATATTCACAATGGTTTTAATTTTTGTCTGGAAATCATTAATATAATTAATAAAATTATCTATTATGAAGTAAATTAGAAAAGAAGGGATAAAAGATGTTGTTCTGGGTTATTTTTTTTAGTATCATGGGTAGTATAGGTGCAATTCTTGCGGCATCTGTATTTTTTATATTGGGAGAAAACATCCAAAAAAAGTTGATTTCAGCGCTGCTTTCTTTCGCAACAGGAACGTTATTAACCGCAGCATTAATCGGTTTAATTCCAGAGGCAATAGAAATGGTTGGAGAACCACATTTAGTAACAATTGTTATTTTAGGAGGAATATTATTCTTCTTTTTCCTTGAAAAATTTTTAATTTGGAGAAATTGTCAGAATAATGCTTGCGAAGTTCATGCTCATGCCCCCGGTCCATTAGTGTTAATTGGCGATGCATTTCATAACTTTACTGATGGAATCGTAATAGCCGCTGCGTTTCTAACAAACTTTCAAATAGGGTTAGCAGCGAGCATTACCATAATAATACATGAAATACCTCAAGAAACAGGAGATTTTGGAATTTTGTTGCATGATGGAATGACATTAAAGAAAGCTTTTTTATACAATATCTTATCTAGTACTCCTACTATACCTGCTGCGATAATAAGTTATTTTGTGTTAGATACCTTTCGAGCAACGGTGCCAATATTTTTAGCAATTTCAGCAGCAAGTTTTTTATACATTGCATTATCAGATTTAACCCCCCAGCTTCATCAGAGAACAGAAACAAAAGAGATTATTAAACAATTAATTCTGGTACTTTTAGGTATAGTAGTCATGGCTATAATCCTTATTATTGGAGGTCATAATCATTAAAATTGAGGATTCTTATTATGTTGGATATTGATTGTCAAATATTAAAAATTATATATAGAAACAAAGGAATCATAAGATTAAATCAAATTCAGACTAAGCTAGAAGAAATTAACTATGGGGAAATCGCATTATCCACTATTAATAGCTGCCTTGAACGGCTTGAGAAAGCATGTTATATTATATGGGTAAGATATTCTCCTGTAAGATTGACGGAAGAGGGAATTAACCTTGCAAAAGAATTAATACGTCATGCCCAATTATTAGAACTTCTTCTCTTTAATGAATTAGAGTTGAGTGTAGATGACGCTCATACGGAAAGTGAGAAATTAAATCTCACATTATCATGTGATTTAATTAATAGAATTTGCGAAAAATATGACCATCCAACTCATTGTCCTTGCGGATATATGATTCAAAATTCTAAGAATTGTTTTTGCGAAGAGGAACACAAAAAAGTAAGTTAAAGATATTTTTCTTCAAATATTTTACGTAATTTATCTGATTCTCTTAAGACATTTAAAGTAATTTGAGCATGATTTTTAGTATAACCATTTCCAATTATCATGGTAACATCTTTTCCTACCCCTTCTGCTCCTAAAGCTGCCTTTGTGAAACTTGTAGCCATAGAAAAGAAATAAACAATGCCACCATCTCGTACAGGTAATATACTTGACATCTCCGTGTTTGGAATACTCAAACAGTTTATTGAAATATCTACTTCCTCATCATTATTAGCTTTCAGAGTTTCTTCTAATACATTGGTAGGTTTTAACACATCAGCAATTATAACTTCATCGCAAAAATATGTTTCATTAAGGAATCTAGCGCGAGCTTTGTTTCTTGCTTGGCCGATGACTCTTCCTTTCTTACCTACCATTTTTTTAGCCATATATGAGCACATTAATCCTGATTTTCCCGTAGCACCAAGAATGAGAACAGAATTACCTTGCTTTACTAGATTTTGGACTTGAGCCGGAGCTCCAGCAACATCGAGTGCCGCTAATGCTAATGTATCCTCCATATCTTTTGGTAATTTTGCATAAATTCCACTTTCAAACAGAATTGCTTTCCCATCTATCTCAACACGGTCAATTTCGGGATAAATTTTATTAATTTTATTGATTTTTAAGGGAGTTAACGAAAGTGAAACTAAAGTAGCTATTTTATCACCGATTTTTAAATCAGTTTTTTTTAAAAGCGCTTCACCAATCTGTTCAACCTTACCTATCAACATCCCTCCTGAACCAGTAACAGGATTTTGCATCTTTCCTTTCTCATTTACTATTTCTAAGATTCTCTTTTTTATCTTATCCATATCTCCATTTGCTTCTTCTTTCAACTGAGTGAAACTCGCTGAGTCTATATTTAAATAATCAACATTGATTAAGATTTCATTATCAAATAGCTCCATATCGTTGGATATTTTCGTAGCGGGTTGAGGAAGAGCTCCAATCGGCATAATTACCCTATGTGTCCCATATTTATTTCCTTTTTTCATAATTGTAATTCTTTTTCCCTGATAATTTATTATTTACTATTTTTTAAGCCCTAAAAAAAGACCTCTATCGACCATAACTCCTTTTTTAAAATATTTAACTTCTAAATTTGCATTTTCCATAATATTTATGGTTTTTTCAATGTCAAATAATCCTAATTCGTGGTAATCCTTGAAATACTGTACGTCTTCATCTTTTTTTACCATGAGATAATGCATTTCCATAGTAGAAAGGTCATCTTTTAATTTTGTAGTGTTTAAACGGGCAATTTTTATATATTCTCCATCATAAACAGTCATCGAAGGATGCCCAACCTGATAGATTGATTTTGATAACCATGGTTCAATTATAACAATTCCACCAGTTGATAAATGATTTGAAAAATTCTCTATTGTTTTTTTCAAGTTTTCATATGTTCTTACATAACCTATCGAACTAAAAAGGCATATAATGATGTCGAAATTTTTATTAAGATCCATAGTAACCATGTCTGCTTGAAAAAAAGTAGCTTTTTGAACCTTTCTTTTTGCTACTTTTATCATCTCGGTGCTAATATCAACACCCGTACATATAAAATTATTTTGCAAATAAAAAAGATGGGAACCGGTTCCACAACCCACATCTAATAACTCATTTCCATCATTCTTTTTATATTTATTAATCAACTTTGCTAATTTATTACTAGCTTTTTTATAATCTATAAAAGAGTAAATTAAATCATATACTTCAGCTTTTTCTTCATACATAGTAAACACAAATTGAGTTTGCTTATAATTTTTTACCTTAAACCTAAAATTTTTCTTGCATCATATGGAGAAGCAATGTCTCTACCCATTTCATTAGCCATTCGGACAACTTTTTCTACTAACTGAGCATTAGATTCAGCTAGGTTGCCCTTTGATATAAAAAGGTTATCTTCTAACCCTACTCGAACATTACCTCCTAATGCCATACTTAACATTGCCATTGGCATCTCATATCTTCCGATACCAGTTATGGTATAGGTAGAATTCGCAGGAAGCGTGTTTACTAAATAAATTAAATCTCTTAATGTCGCATTTATTCCGCCGATAACTCCAAATACCAAGTTAAAATGCATTGGAGTTTGAATAATTCCTTGATCTTTTAGTCTTATCGCTGTATCGATCATACCTTTATCAAAACATTCGAGTTCTGGTTTAATTCCCTTTTTATACATCTCTTCAGCAAAAAATTTAATAGTCTTTTCGGTATTTACAAAAATTTCTTCGCTCCCAAAATTCATCGTACCCATATCTAAACTCGCCATTTCTATATTTTCAAGATAAATTGGTTGAAGGCGCTCTTGATCTGTCATTCCGATAGCACCTCCTGTAGAGGGCATTATGATAACATCTTTGACTCTACTTTTTATTTCTTTAATACAAGCTTTAAATCGTTCTTTACTTTGGGTAGGGGTTCCATCATCTTCGCGAACATGCAAATGTATGATGCTTGCTCCCGCTAAAAATGCTCGCTCTGCTTCAATTCCAATTTCTCTAACTGTATATGGCACTCCAGGGTGTTGTTCTTTAAAAACTTCTGCGCCACAAATTGCAGCCGTGATCATAAGCTTTTCCATATTCCTAACTTTTTTTCCTTTGTTTATTTTTTGGTACGACACAAGTTCCTGAGGCTTTGCTAACTAAAATGGGATTTTGAAGGTATTCCGCAGCAGATTCACTTATATCCGGTTTTGCTGTAATATATTTCCATGCTTCAAAATTCATTTTGCGTGATGTATTCTTGATCTCTGTAATTTCACCTTTAATCTCAATAAAATCGCCAGCATATACAGGTGCCAAGAATTCAATATTATCATAAGCTCTGAATAAACCTTCATCACCATCATTTTTTATTAAAAGTGCAGTTGCTATATCTCCAAATAGTTCAAGAAGTCTAGCGCCATCTACTAAATTTCCACCATAATGTGCATCATTTAAACTCATCCTTATTTTTAGATTAGCTTTCATAATAAATTAGAATTGATATTTTTAATTTAATATTAAAATAGAATACGATTTTTTTAAGTTTTATAATTCTTCTAATGATTAATTATTTCATAATAAACTCAGTCAATTTAAAATAATTATATTTTATAAAAGAAGTATTTTAGTAAGCTCTTTTTTATTGAAAAAATAATAAGTTGAATAAAAGTGAGTTATTATACCTAAATTAATATGTAAAGCTTACGGCAATATAAAAGAAGTTCCAGTTTGTTGCGAAGAATCTATGCTTGTTAAAGAAGGTTATTTATTATGTTGTTGTAAAAGTGATAGCTGTGGTTATAGAGCTATTCCAAAATGCTGTGGAAGTACGATGGAATATATTAGAGATTAAGAGTGAGATTGAAAAAATAAGATTAAATTACTATGATTTTACCATACTAAATTATGAATTATATCTTTTGCTCTTTCAGCTTCTTTTTTTCCAAGAATTTTTCTAATTCGCAAATCGTTAATTGCGTCTTCTAATTGGGTGTCTAAGTTTTTCATTTCCATTAGATTACCCGTTTCTCCTCCTTTCTCAACAAGATTTATCATGGCATTATCTTTATTCATTAACCCTCTCAATTTATCCCTAAAGGCGGTTAATACTTTCGTACGCTGAGGCTTTCCTTTTTCTATCAATATTGGCAAAATGGGGGCTCTTTCTGTGGTTCTCCTAGTATTAGGATCAACAAAGTAAAATATAAACATTGGAATACCAACCACAACATCTTTCGTCTTTATTTCTATAGAATATGTTCTAAAGAAATTTTGAACATTGGTCATTTCAATATCTTTTACCGATTCGATATTATCAAGAGATGACTGCTTTTCTTGCTTAATCTTCGCAACTATTACTTCAGTTGAGCTTAAATCACTACTAAGCTCACTATGTTTCGCTTCTATCTTTCTTTCTACTTCGGAAATTTTAGTTTCTAATTCTCGAATTTTCTGTTGTTTGGTTTTCTCAAAATCACTTATTTCTCGTTGAATATTTTTTTTAAGCTGGGCGATTTCGCTTTTATATCTACTGATAGAGTTACCCAAATCCTGGTATTTTATATCAAGATCCTTAGTCGCTTCTTCCACTTCAAAAAGATCGTTTTTACTAATTGCATTTTTTACACGATCAATAGCATTTTTGATAGCACTCAAATTATTATAGAAATCTCCAGTTTTGTCATTTATTTTGTATTTTCCACTTTTGACTAATTCTTCAGGAGAAGATTCAATTTTCCGTTCCTTTTCAGCTTGAAGCTCTTTATTGAGCTGTGCTAATTGTTTTTCTTCTTCACTAGTATCGACTTTTTTATTTCTAATTTTATCTGCATCTTGTGAACCTCTCTGAACCCACTTTTCGCACAATTTTATAATCTGTTGCCCATAGGAATCTAATATTTGAACATCTTTTTGAGAAATATATTCAAATATTTCAGGGCTAATTTTTGCTTGATTTATGCTTTTAGGTATTGGTCCCCCTTCTAAGAGGAAGTAAGGCTCATTAAATGAACTGATATTATATTGATTTAAGAAAAAATTCTTAAAATAGTCAACTTCACTTGCGCTAAAAAGAGCTTCTTGTATAACTGTTCCTCTTTTAAAGTTTTTAGACTTCTTTAAATAAGTACTATTGTATGACTCTAAAGAGCTCAAGAAAGAAACGGGATCGGCCCCTGTAACCACATTATCTGGACTAGGAGGTACTTGTGAAAATTTCCCAGCACTTATTTTTTCTTGCTTATTTAATAAGTAGCTACATACACAAGCGCGAGTTTCATTCAAGGGGACTAGACGAACAGGCCAAAAGCACGCAGCTATTTTATTGATTTTACCTAACTTTTTAAGACTTTTACCATATATACTAATACATTCAATTAAACCCATTGCTATCTCATTGAGTAATGTTGCTTTTGAACGTGCTGGAATAACATTCCCAACGTCGATTAAGAATGGAATGATTTTATCAACCATAGTTTGGAATCACATTATTTTTCTATAATAAATCTTAAAAAGAGTCAAGTAATTAAATTTTTGGTTTTGAGTTGTTTGAATTTAAATACGCCTTAAATCCAATTTCTCTCCTTAATTTCTTCAATAAAAAGTATAAATACGACTATATATCGAAATATTCAAATAATAATTTTTATTCTGGTGTTCCCCCTAGATTTATTAAATCAGATTTATGATGAATTTATAATTTTATTAAAATTAGAAATAATAGATAAATTAAAAATGAATGATTAAATATGGAAGGTAAATTTTTAGAAGGAAAAGGGGCAATAATAACTGGTGGTGCATCTGGATTTGGAAGAGGTGTTGCTAATGCTTTTGCAGAACAAGGTGCGAATATAGCCTTGGTTGACATTAATCAGGAAATGTTGGAAGAAACTTCAAATGAAATAAAGCAAAAAACTAAGCAAAATGTAATTCCAATTTTATGTGATGTATCTAAATCAGAGCAGGTAGAGACAATGGCAAAGCAGGCTTTTCAGGAATTAGAGAACGTTTATGTACTTTTTAATAATGCAGGTGTAGGATATCCCTATGGTGCAGATTTGTTAAGGACTAAGGAGAAGGATTGGGACAGAATCCTTAACATAAACCTTAAAGGGCAATGGTTAGTATCTAAAAACGTAAGTAAGAAAATGAAAAAGCAGACCTTTGAACCACTAGCGGGAAAAATTATTCATACTGCATCTTTAGCTGGGGTAAAAGTTGATAATAAAACACCAGTTTATTCTATTAGTAAAGTAGGAATAATAGCAATGGTCGAAATGTTAGCTCAAAGTCTTGCCCCTAAGATTACTGTAAATGCGATTTCTCCAGGATATCACGTCACGGGAATTTATGATAATCGTGAAGATGCGATGAAAATGATTATGGATGATGGGCATGTTAAAACACCATTAAATAGGTTAGGTACTATACAAGACGTGGTTAACATTCTATTATTTTTAGCATCTTCATTATCAAATTTCATTACAGGACACAATTTTCCTGTAGATGGAGGAATCGGAGAAGTTGGAGTACCCCCCTATTATATCAAGTCAGATATCTAACAAGGAGATTTTGTCAAAATAATTAAAAATTTAAGTTTCAATAAAAATAAATAAAAGTGATTAAAATGATATTGGAAGAATTATTAGCTCAACAAACATTTAAAGGAAAGTTTGCAGTAATTCCTGGTGGTTCAAAAGGGATGGGAAAGGCAACAGCAAAGTTATTTGTTAGATTAGGTGGAAATATATGTATTATTGCAAGGGATACAAATGTATTAAAAGAAACCCAAGAGGAATGCAACAAATTAAAGGCGGAAGATTCACAATTTATAGAAATTATTACTTGCGATGCAACAGATATGGATAAGCTAAAGCCTCTTTTAACAAATGTTATTAAAAAACATAAAGTACCAGATTTTCTATTTAATTTCGTAGGATTTGCTTATGTACAATATCTTGAAAAGTTGACTCTTGATGATTTTAAAAGAAATATGAATGGGAACTATTATGGGCAGCTTGTTCCCACCCTCATTCTTTTACCATACTTTATGGAAGCAAAAAATGGTTATATAACTTTTACATCCTCAGTTTTGGGATTTTTGGCAATAATGGGTTATGCAACTTATGTTCCAAGTAAGTATGCTATTTTTGGCTTAGCAGAAATTTTACGACACGAATTAATGCCTTATAATATTAAAGTTTCAGTTCTTTTCCCTGTAGATACCGATACTCCAGGACTTGCGGAAGAAAATAAACTTAAACCTCCAGAATGTGCAATGATTTCACAAACAGGTACAGTAATGAAAGCAGAAGAAGTAGCTGAGATATTTATTAAAAATATTTTAGAAGAACGCTTTGAAATTTTACCAGGAGAAGCTGCAATTCAACTTAAAACAATGAGAGAAAATCCTGACGAAACTCGAGGAGTATTAGATAGTCTTTATAAAAGAGCAAGGAGAAAAACTAAAAAAAAAATTTAATTTCTTTTTTTAATATTAGCATAAAATCATTAAAAAATTAATTTTAATAATTACTTTTTATTTTTTTCGACGCTTTACGGTAGTAGATATTTCTAACAGAACACCAAATGTTTTTTCAGTGTCTAAATAAGAAAATTTTTGTTTACCTACTTGACCAGTTTGTAATACTTCTATACCTCTTTTCTTGAATTCTTTAATATACGCTTCCATATCATCAACA